>JAJYIA010000041.1 GCA_021796295.1 Microcaldota archaeon | reverse complement strand
CAATGGTTACGCCCTTCGGCAGGAACCTCGAAGTCGATTACGACGGCCTAAGGCAGAATGTAGGCTTTCAGATCGACAACGGAATTTCAGGGCTTGCGCCTCTCGGCACAACGGGCGAATCCCCCACAATAAGCGATTCTGAGAGAAGCAGCGTCGTATCTGCAGTGGTGGAGGAAGCGAGAGGCAGGGTTCCTGTCATAGTAGGCACCGGAAGCAATTCCACTGAGAAAACCATAAAATACAGCAAAGAGGCTGAGCACCTGGGTGCCGATGCCGTGCTTCTTGTCACGCCATATTACAACAAGCCTACGCAGGAAGGCATATACCGCCACTTCAAGGCTGTATCAGAGAGCATAGGCATACCCATAATCGCATACAACATACACGGCAGGACAGGCGTCAACATAGAGACGCATACGCTTTTGCGCATGAGCTCGCTCGAGAACATAATAGGCGTGAAAGAGGCATCAGGCAGTATTCTGCAGATGATGGAAGTGATAGAAAGGCTTCCTGAAGGCTTCGCAGTGCTGAGCGGCGATGACAATATGACGCTGCCTCTCATGGTCCTGGGGGGCCATGGTGTAATATCTGTAGTCAGCAATCTTCTTCCAAGGCGCGTTTCAGAGATGATAAGCTATGCGATGAAAGGCGATTTTGAAAATGCGCGCAGGCTTCATTTTGAGCTTCTTCCCATGTTCAGAAGCGCCTTCCTTGAAACCAATCCTGTGCCCATAAAGGCAGCCATGTCCCTCTCAGGCATGCCTTCAGGGGATGTGAGACTGCCGCTCTGCGAAATGAACGATGTGAATTCAAAAAAGCTCATCGAAACGCTCAAGCTTTACAAAGAGCTCAAACATGCTTGAAGGTGCTATAATGTCGGAGCTAAGCATAGCAATAATAGGCTACGGAAGGATGGGGAGGCAGCTGCGCCTTGCAGCAAAGGAGGAGGGCGTGGCCGTAATCTCTGCTATAGACCCAAACGATGCAGATGCAGACTATAAGGAGATAACTGCAGAATCGCTCAAGGGCGCGGACGTAGCTGTGGACTTCAGCTCTGCCGGGTCGGTGATGGAGAACATGGCTAAGGCCGCAGCGCTGGGCAAGCATATGGTCATAGGCACAACGGGCTGGTACGGCAGGATCGCAGAAGCCGAGAGGCTTGCAGGGGCAAGGAACATAGGCGTTGTATACGGCCCCAACTTCTCCATAGGCATGAATCTTTTCTTCAGGGCTGTAGATTACGCCTCTTACCTCTTCAACAAGGCTCCTGAATACGATGCCTATATCTACGAGAGCCACCACAGCGGAAAGGCAGATGCGCCTTCAGGCACTGCGCTTGAGCTGGGAAGGATACTTCTGCGCAACGTAAAGGGCAAGAGGCGCCTGCTTACCGGAAGACTTGAAGGCAGAATCAAGAAGGATGAGATACATGTCGTGAGTCTTAGGGCGGGTTCAAATCCAGGCACCCATACTGTGGGTTTTGACAGCGAATACGACTGCATAGAGCTAAGCCATAGCTCAAGGGGCAGGGCTGCATATGCGAAAGGAGCCCTCAGGGCGGCAGAATGGATAAGGGATAAGAAAGGTTTACATACCTTTTCAGAGCTAATTGATGAAATCATAAGGTAACCTTATCCGGCAATAACTGAAATGTTAAAAGGCGATGAAACGATAGTTATGAAATTCGGAGGCACATCCGTAGGCAGCGCCGATAGCATAAACTCCGTTGAAAGTATTATACGTATGCATCTGGGCAGAAATCCGATAGTTGTTGTTTCTGCGCTAAGCGGTGTCACAAACGGGCTTTTAGATCTTGCACATTCTGCCGAATCAGGAAACGGCTACCTAGAAGGTGTAAGGGGCATGGATGAGAGGCACAGGAAGGTCGCCGAAGGGCTAAGGATCAGGTACAAACTACAGGCCGAGTCGAGAGGGCTTGAAAAGGCCTTAAGGCGAATATACAAGTCAGGCAGAGCAACGAAAAAGGCCCTTGACGCTGTCATGTCTTACGGCGAGCTCATGTCAAGCAGGCTTATGGCCGAATACCTTTCCTCGAAGGGCATACGCTCAAAGGCCTATGCCGCATACGAACTTGGCCTTCTTACAGATTCAAACTTCGGCAATGCCGATATAATGCCATCAGCGATGCGCCTGCTGCATGACTCCCTGCACATGCCTGCAGGGCACCTGAGAATTGTAACGGGCTTCATAGGCAGGGACAGCGATAGAAACATAACCACCCTCGGAAGGGGAGGCAGCGACTATACCGCATCGATAATAGGCGCAGCAATAGGCGCAGAGGAGATAGAGATATGGAGCGATGTTAATGGCATAATGAGCGCAGACCCGAAGATCGTAAGGAAAGCGCGCAGCATAAGAAGCATATCCTATGCAGAGGCGTCAGAGCTGGCTTCTCTTGGGGCAAAATCGCTTCATCCGCGGACCATACTGCCTGCCATAAAGAATGGCATACCTATAAAAATACTAAACACGTTCGATCCAAGGCATCCTGGCACCAGAATCACAAAGCACTCTGCTGAAAAGCGACATGTTGTTTCTGTAGCGCTGAAAAATGGCGTAAAGTGCATAAGTATAGGCGTGCCTGAAATGTCTTCTAATACTTTGCAGTCACGTGTCTCGGAGGTGCTTGCAAGGCACGAGATACCTCCTGACATGATCTCGGCGTCAGGCCCGGGCATATTCATAAGCACTGCGTGCAATTGCGATATCAAGAAGGCAGGCCGAGACCTTTCCGATCTGGGAAGGGTAAAGCTCTTCGGGGAGTGCGCCAAGGTCTCGCTTGTAGGGGAAGGCATGCTAAGCATACCTGGGGTCCTCAGAAGGCTCTTCTCCTCAATAAGAGGCATGCATGCAATAATGACTGCCTCAAGCCCCACGGGGATGAGTCAGAGCATCATACTCCGCAGCAGCGATTCTGAAAGGGCAGTGCGCTCCATACACTCTGCCTTTTTCAGGTGAAGATGAGAGTATGAAGAAAATAAAGGTGGGAGTTCTTGGTGCCACAGGGCTCGTGGGCCAGATGCTTGTAAGGCTTCTTGAAAACCATCCATGGTTCGATCTCAGCGAGATCGCAGCCTCTGAAAGGTCTGTAGGAAAGACGTACCTTGAGACCATGAAGAACAGATGGAGCGCAAGCGAGAGCATACCTGTGTATGCCAAAGACCTTAAGCTCAAGGAATGCAGTCCAGGCCTTGATTGCGACCTTGTCTTCTCCGCACTTGACTCTGGCGTCGCAGGCCCGATAGAGGAGGAATTTGCAAAGGCAGGCTATGCAGTATCGAGCAACGCCAGAAACCACAGGATGGAGCCTGACGTCCCGCTCATTATACCTGAAGTGAACGCGGACCATGCCGCACTTATAAATGCGCAAAAAAAGAATCGTGCCTGGGACGGCTTCATAGTCGCCAATCCCAACTGCTCAACGATACACCTCTCTCTTGCGCTGAAGCCGCTTTATGACAGCTTCGGCATAGAAAAGGTCATGGTTACCACAATGCAGGCAGTGAGCGGCGCAGGATACCCTGGAGTACCGTCGCTTGACAGCCTTGACAACGTGATACCTTTCATAAGCGGCGAAGAGGAAAAGCTCGAGTCTGAGCCGCTTAAGATACTGGGCAGCATAAATGGCTCTTCTGTGGCAAACGCAGTGTTTAGCATAAGCGCGCAGTGCAACAGGGTGAGCGTAAGGCACGGCCACATGGAAAGCGTAAGCATAAAGCTGGGAAGAAAGGCAGAGACTGAAGGCATCATAGAATCCCTGGAATCGTTCAACCCTCTTGAAGGAATGGGCCTTCCGAGCGCGCCAAGACATCCTATCATAGTGAGGCGCGAAGAGTCCAGACCACAGCCCAGCCTCGACGCCAATGCCGAAAAAGGTATGGCCTCGATAATCGGAAGGATAAGGAGGTGCAGCATACTCGATTACAGGTTCGTAGTGCTCGGCCACAACATAATACGCGGCGCTGCAGGCGGAACCATTCTCAACGCTGAGCTGCTCAGGGCAAAAGGCTATCTCTAGGCATTCAGCCCTTCTCCTCTTCCATGCGCCTGAAAATCCTCTCCTGCGTAGGTATATTCGTCTGGCACCCTCTCTCCTCAACCACAAACGAGGCAGCGGCAGACGCTATCCTTGCTGAGGCTTCGATGTTTTTTGTCCTGAGATAATTCGCAACAAAGGAGCCTGCATAGGCGTCCCCTGCACCTGTAGTATCCAAAACCCTTTCGGGCCTGCTTGGAGGTATAACTTTGACGTCTCCGTTTTCTATTATCCTGCTTCCTTGCCCCCCCATGGTAACTGCAACTATGCCTATCCTGAACACTTCGGCTATTTCCTTCATGCTGCTGCTGAATAGGCTTTCCATAAACCCTGACTCCTTCTCGTTCAGGAAAAGAATGTCAGTATGGGTCAGGCACGCCTCAATGCTCTTCTTTGTATGGGTGTAAATGTTGCTTGACGGCGCATAGCATTTTACCTCCGCACTAGAGGCCGAGAGGCATTCACTGTTCATCTCCTGGCTTGGTGAGGTGCAGTAAATAGCATCGTGTTTCCTTCTCATTATTTCATTCTTAACATGGTTTATGTAATCCTTGCCATTCTCAAGAAGAGCGCCTCCGTAAAAGAAAACCCTTGCTGCATCCGACTCATTGAATATAAAGCATTTTGAATTCCGCTGGCACTTCTCAAAAACCCCTGAAATGTCTACACCGCGGCCTTTCAGATAGCTTACGTAAGCCCTGCCTTCACTCTCGCCGCCTGCGGCTCCAAGAAGGCCCACTTTAGCACCGAAAAGGCTTGCGAAGACGGAAAAGTTGGCTCCCCTTCCGCCGTAAAAGAGGTTTCTTGAGCTGAGCTTTGTCGAAACTGAATGCGCCCCTGATTTTTCAGCATCGCAAATCTCATCTATAGTTATCTCTCCGCAGCATAATATCTCATTGCTAAATCCCACGTCTAACGCCTTATGCTTCCTGCAAGCTCCTCTGCTATCCTGCCCACCTCAAGCCAGTTCATCGCCACCACTATGTTTTGATCGTTGCTGCTCCTCTGCTTCTCTGCAAAGGTCCTATTCCACGGCGCATAGTAAAGAAAGCCCAGCCTTCCCGTTTCTGTAAGGTCCTTGGCAAGGTTTTCCTGGTCATCTACTATCGTATGCAAGGACCTCTCAACCTTTTCCTGCGAGCTTTGCGTGAATGTCACCTCGCTACGCGGTATCTTATTCATGTCAAGCCACGCCTCAAGATGCGGCCTCATAGAATGGTCTCTCGCCCCCATCGTCGTTATTATCTCAACATAGCAGCCACGCCCAAGAAGCCTCGAAAGTACATTTACTGCTTCTCTGTCTACCATCTCTATCTTTCTATAATTATCTCTCCACACCCTGTCAAGCCCAGCAGAGACCTCATCCTGCGAAATGCCAAGGTCTACAAGCCTGGGGCTTTTGTGGAAAGGATAACCTGTTATGTCCTCTTTTATCACGGGTGTTTCTTTAATGCCGCGCTCTCTGCTTACCCTTTTAAGAAACGCGCCTACAGAATCTGCGAGCACATTGTCAACATCTACGCCTATCCTAAGCCTCTCATCACGCCTATCTCCCAATCTTGCTATGGCTGCCACAAACTCACCTCAATAGGAGATCGCAGCTTCTGGTATAAATACCTATTTTAGAACGGTCAAGAAGCCTTTTTATATATTCAACCGTGCAATACTATTTTGCAATAAAAATCCACAGGTGCCATAAAATGGAGAGCTATGCAGACAGGCTGGTAAAAAGTATAGATGAGAAAGGAAACCCTTGCATAGTGGGTCTAGATCCAAGGCTGGACCAGATGCCTGACTTCTCAATTTCAGAGGATAAGCACTGCAGCGAAGCGGTAAGCTCCAGCATAACCGAATATCATCGCACTATAATCGATGCGGTGCGGGATATTGTGCCGGGTTTGAAGCTCCAGATAGCATTCTACGAGCAATATGGTCTGGCAGGCATGGAAGCCTTTTATGAGACCGTGCGCTATGCCAAGAAGAATGGCCTTATAGTGATAGTGGACGCAAAGCGCAATGACATTGCATCAACTGCGCAGGCTTATGCCAGCGCATTCCTCGGCAGGTCATCGATATTCGGCAACGATGAGCCCATCATAGATGCAGACTGTATGACTGTTTCGCCTTACCTTGGAAGGGACAGCATCGAGCCCTTTGTGGATGCATGTGCAAGATACGGCAAGGGCATTTTCATTCTGGCAAAGACGTCAAATCCAGGATCCGCTGACTTGCAAGACCTTGAAGCCGGAAAAGAGAGGAAGCGTATTTATCTGCATGTTGCAGGCATGGTCAATGCCTATGCAGATAAGCTAATCGGCAGCTCAGGTTACAGCTCCATAGGAGCCGTTGTCGGAGCCACATTTCCCGAGGAGGCAAAGGCTCTGAGAAGACTTATGCCGAAATCTATCTTCCTTGTGCCAGGATATGGCGCGCAGGGCGGTACTGCGCTTAGCGCAGCGGCATGCTTCAACAAAGACGGCTACGGAGCCGTGGTAAGTGCATCGCGCATACTCACATACGGCTTTGCAAAGGACACTACGAAAAAGCAATTCATCGAAGGTGTGCGCAGCAGAACAGAAGCCATGGCTAAAGATATAAAAGAGGCCATCGGCGCAAAAGGGTAACCACAGACCAATCGCTCCGTTGCTGGAAGAATCTTTCGAAGGTGTATGGGAGGAACTTTATGCGATGGCATTGGTTAGAATATTGGGATACACCCCAATCAAGAGAATACGATCTAGGTGGAACAAACTCTTCAACGTGAAGAAGATAAAGCCGATGTTGGAACCGACGCACCTCTCTGATATTCTGAGAATAGCGGGCACTCTACACCCCTAAAAACCAAAGTTAAGGATCAATCCAATACTGCTAACCGCGTTCAATTAATGGCCAGCATTTCCTTCATTATACTCTTTATTTTGTTTACTTGATATTCTTCTGCCTTGCCTATTTGACTCCCAGCCATCCGCGTCTTATCTATGGATCTTATCTGGAATACGAGTGCAACGCTATTTTCCCTCAGATTGGTATGCCCGGTCTTGTTTATCTGGACGGTGTAAGGCAGGTTTAGATGGCCCATATTGCTGGTTAACGGTATAACTATACACATGCCAAGTTCGTTTATTATTTTGAACACTATGGCTGGCCGAGGGTAACTCTGTTCATGCCCTTTACCCATACCGAAATCAACATTATGTATGCTGTATTCTTCCATGCGCTCATTGCCCGAACCTGTTTAGGCTCTCGTTAGATAGTTCGTCCCAATCCTGCATCTCTTCCTTGAGCGACTTCATGAGCTTCTCTCTAAGTTGGTAGCTCAAGAACAGCTTCTTTATCGTGTTAGTGCCTCTCCA
>JAJYIA010000003.1 GCA_021796295.1 Microcaldota archaeon | reverse complement strand
CGAGGCAGGATCCAACGGCAAGATGACATTATGCACATGGTACAATGTGCATTCTCTGGCAAACTACTACGGCGTGCTTTTGAAGGGTGATGTCCTTCCGAGCGGCACAGGCACAGCCTGGGAATATACCTTAGACCAGAAGGGGCAGAAGCAGGGCTTCACTGTCTGGACAAGCTCAGGTGCAAACATATCCAATTATTCTATGCCAGGGCCTCCCATACCCAACAGGTGGTATTTTGCATGCTTCACATACGATTACGCCGCAGAAAAGGCCTATTACTACCTAAATGGCAACCAATATGCTGCCTCCTTTACTCCGGGCACCTCAGCTACCAGCGGCACAGGCAGCCTTGTTGTAGGTGCAGGTGAACCTACAGTGTTAAGCCCTTATTCTAATGTTACAGTTGCAAACCTCCAGATTTATAGTTCAACATTGGGCTATTCTGATATACTGCAGCTGTATCACGCAGGTATTTCAGGCGCACCCCTCGAATACAATGGCCTCGTGGGATGGTGGTCTCTTAATGGCGATGTCAATGACCAGAGCTGGGTTGCATCTGCAGGCACGCCGTACAGCACTGCATACAATACCATATTCGTAAACGTGCCGGGCTCAGCAAGAGACAGCGCCACAGAGGACCCTTCTGTAGGCCGTGTCTACCCGCTGCCTGGAGTTCTCTCATGTACAAACCTCTTCAATTGCTACAACTCATCAGCTCCTGGCATATACTTGGGAGGAGAGCCTCTTGCCATAGGCAACGCCTATCCCCAGGTTCTTAGTCTCAACGGCACAGGCAGCTACGTTCTTGCTCCAGTAGGCAACTGGCTGGAGTCAAGCAAGAGCAACATAACAGCACTGGCATGGTTCTATGCACCAAGCGGCGTTGCTTCTCCTGGAGGCCCTATAGTGGGCATATGCAGCTATCCCACGTGCACAGGATCCACATCCGACATAGATTTGCTTGGAGTAAACAACATAGGAACTATATATGGGCTTGGAGATACATTTTCATATACCGGCTCATTAAACAGATGGTATTTTGCTGCTATAACCTACAATCAAAAGTCAGGAGCCGAAGCCTTCTATGTAAACAGCACTCAGGTCGGAACTTCTTCCAGCCAATATGTGCCGCATTCAAGAAACTATTTTACCACATATACGCCTGATGCCGGCCTCAGCGGTGTGCCATCATATTTCAACGGCTACCTCAGCAACATTCAGATATACAATACAACCCTCACCTCAAACCAGATTATACAAGTCTACAAAGAGGGCATAGCTGGTATACCCCTTAACAATGCAGGACTCTCGCTCTGGATGCCCCTCAGCGGCAACTGCAACGACTACAGCGGCAACGGCAACAACTGCGTAGAGTCAGCCAATGCTACATATGTGCCGCTTAGTGGAAACTATGTGCTTCCCGGTCTCGCCTCGCCCTCAGGCATAGGCAACGCCTGGCAGATGATAGGCCTGGGCACAGCTCCGGTGTAAGTATGGCCCTTGCCGAATGGCTCACTGTAAGGCCTGCAATGTGCGAGTATAAACGCATAAAGGAGGAGCTTGGCAATGCTGCACTCAACACAGTGTGCGCCGAGGCCCACTGCCCGAACATCACCGAGTGCTGGAGCGGAGGTACAGCTACATTTATGGTTTTGGGGAATCTCTGCACGCGGGGCTGCAGGTTCTGCTCAGTGCCAAAAAGCTTACATGGCAATGCCCTTGATCCAGAAGAGCCTGCAAGGCTCGCAAAGACCATAGTAAAGTGGGGACTCAGGTACGCTGTCGTAACCTCGGTATGCAGGGACGACCTTCCAGACCAAGGTTCAGCGCATTTTGCACAATGCGTGCGAGAGGCAAAGCACCTCAACCCTTCAACAAAAATAGAGGTGCTTATACCTGATTTCAGGGGCGACATAGACTGCCTTAAGCGCGTGATTGACTCAGGGCCTGATGTTGTAGGGCACAACATAGAAACCGTCGAAAGGCTGAGCCCCGCAGTAAGGGACAGGCGCGCATCATATTCGCAGTCTCTTGCTGTGCTGGCTAATGCAAAAGCATCCGGTGCAAGATACACAAAATCTGCAATGATGCTCGGCCTGGGCGAAAGCGGCAGCGAGGTGCTGAAGGTCATGGCGGATCTCAGAAATGCAGATGTCGACTTCCTTGCGCTCGGCCAGTACCTGAGGCCCAGCATACATCATATAGAAGTGAAGGAATACGTAAAGCCGGAGCGCTTCGATGCATTGCGTGATGCTGGCATAGGCATGGGATTCAGATACGTGGCTGCAGGGCCTTTCGTAAGGAGCTCCTATCGTGCAGGCGAATATTTTGACAGGCTTTTACCAACCAATGTCAAATGATATGAGACGATGGCATACATACTCTTTTCATTACTTTCTGCGGAAGAAGGTGAAGAGAGGCAGCAGCCTGTGCAGCCTCAGGAAGGCGAGATCCAACAGCCTCAGCCGCAACCGCAGCCAGAAGCACCTGCAACACCACCTATGTCTAAAACGGATCAAAATCCGAATGCAAGCAACAAATCAAGGATTGCATTTCAGCTGGCTCTTGTTCTTGTTGTGGTTGTACTTGCAGCTGTTCTGTATTACAGGCATGCCTCCTCTGCGTATGAAACGCCTGCCAATTCCACAGATCCACTGTACAGAGTCCTTGTGCAGAACCCCATAAACGCAACAAACCTTACCCTGGTCATACTTAACAAGCTCAACGGCATGCAAAGACTAAACATAAGCTATTCCGGCAATGCCTCAATATCGATATACGGCAATGGCAGCGGCAGAGTCTCCTTCGCAGTGCCATTCAATGTCACCTTATTCAAATACGGCAATAATCTAAGAATATTGCTGAATGCAAGCAATGTGCCCTCGAGAGGCAATATAGACATGGTTGGCATACTGCTCAGCAATGGCATTGATTACCTCTGCCTGAATCTCGGCAAAGGGCTCTATTCCTCGTTAAACGGCAGCCCGGAGTGCCTGCCAAGCAGCAGTTACAATGCAAGCATTTCATCTCTCGAGGCCGGGCTTAAAAAGGGCCTTGCAGCAAACATTACCTCGCTGCTTGAGCAGGAGAACCTGAGCGGCAGAATCTCCTCTGTTTCTGCAGGCTACAGCATAAAGACCGTGTTCCTGGGCATAAACTCCCTAAATGGCCAGCAGTGTTACCTTACCAAAGGAAGCGACGCTACAAACGTCACAGCCTACAGAACTGCAATTCATGCGAATGACTCTACCAATATTCTATTCCACATAACCCATGAAGAATGCCTTTCAGAGGAATATTACCTGCCGCTCATGCTGTCATACAACATGACAATGAATGTAACAGGTCACGGTACGGGCGCAATGCTGCCAAACACGAGCATGCGCCTGCAGCTCAGCATGCGCGAAACAGGCATAGGCAGAAGTGTAAACGAGTCATATGTGACTGCGCTGCCCCAATAAGCCGGAATAGCCTTCTACCTGGAATCCGCATCCCCGCGCATCCTAAGCTGCGCTATCGCATCCCTGACGCTTCCTGACCCGAAGATGGCGCTGGAAGCAACTATCGTATCTGCACCTGCCTCAGCAATTTTGCGCACATTTGATATGTTTACGCCTCCGTCTCGGGATAAATTCCTGCCCTGAAAAACCCGGATGCACACACATAATGAGAAGCTCATCCGCATCCTGCAGGTATTCCGCAAACCTTTCCGGAGCGGTTTCAGGATTCACCGCTATACCTGCTTTCAGGCCTATGCCTTTCGTATGCTCCAGCGCTTTGCGAATCCCGCATTTTGATTCAGCATGTACGGTTGCAATATCTGCCCCTGCGTCTGCAAATTTGTCTATGTAAAGGTCAGGCCGCTCTATCTTTGCATTCATAGACACAACTTCCAGTTCAAGTGCATACGCTGGCAAAATCCCGATGCACGCGCATTACAGCTCATTATATTTTCTGTTTGAGCCTCTTGCCTTTTCTATAGGGTATTTCTTTGCTGACTTATTCATTTTATTTCTGAGCGCAGCTGAAATGTCTACGTCATACCTCTCTGCGAACATCAAAACCGTCCACAGCACATCTGCAAGTTCATCTTCAACATCCTCCCTTTTCCTGCCCCGTAGTATTTCATCGGCCTCGTCGTTTGATTTATATATAAAATGCTCGAGGACCTCTGCAGCCTCGGCAGATATGGCCATCGCCAGATCCTTCGCATTATGGAACTGGTCCCAATCCCTTTCATCGTTGAATCTTTTGACCATGCCCTTTAGCTGGCTGATTGTAGCTTCAGAGTCGCGTATCATGTCATCTCCTGCATTCCGGGTGAGATCCGGATGTGCATGCGGCTCTCGGCCTCTGCCCTTCTGCGTTCTCTCGCTGCCTTCAATTTCCATAAAATCCCTTCCGAACAGGCCGTAAGCCAAACCATGACTCTGGACAGAATTATGGCAGGCTAAGCTTTATAAGCATGCATTGATTTCAGAAAACCTCCCCGACACCTGCTAATGTTGTTTCTTCACTGTAAGTTTGTACAGTACATATATGACTGTTGCAAATATGGCAACCGCAACCATCGCAACATAGACATTGTTCGCATTAAGTGCATAGTAGCCGAATGAAAGCAATGCCACGTCCCAGATTATCGTACCGGCTATGGAATAAAGGTAGAAGTCCCTTTTTGGCATCTTGGTAAATCCTGCAGGCAGGCTCACAAGGCCCCTCACTTCAGGAAGCATCCTGCCTATGAAAACTGCGAACCTTCCGTTTCTCTCGAACCACCTATCAAAGGTGTCAAGATGCTCCTTCTTTATGCGGAAGGCACGCAGGTGCCTGTAAACTATATCCTTCTCAACAAAATATGCAAGATAATAATCTATTGTCATTCCTATTATGCCTGCTGCAAGAAGAACAGCGAGGGCAAGGTATGGGCTGAAAAGCCCCTTTGCTGCAAGCAGGCCGGTGAGCGGGATCACCACCTCGCTTGGTATAGGCAGCGATGCAGATTCTAGAACCATAAGCAGGAATATGGCAGGCAGGCCGTAGGCATTTATAAGCCCTGACGCTCCGTTTAGGAGCGAAGACAAAGAAACCAAAAAGATTGTCATAATGAATGCCTGCTAAATTTTCTATAATGTGGCGTTTGAACTGCTTTTCATGCAGCTGCTGCATGGGCCCGGTGAGATTTGAACTCACGACCTACGGCTCTCTTCTAATCCCTATAAATTATTATAAGACCGCCGCTCTGACCAGGCTGAGCTACGAGCCCATCTTACATATTTATATACCGAAAACGTTTAATAAGATATAAGATATGGCATAATGCATAAAGGCCGGCGCATTATTATGCTAAAAAACAGGTAAAGCGATACGCATGGATTTAGGCGAAGGGCTCAGAAAGGCCATAGCGAGGCTTTCAGGAGCCACCATAATAGATGTCAGAACCATACGCGAATTCAACAGAGAGCTGCAGAGGGCTCTTATCTCTGCCGATGTTGAGCTTAGCCTTGTCTCTGCAATTACAAAGCGCATAGAGGACGCAGCGCTTCACGAGAAAATCCCGGAAGGCGTGGCGCCTAGGGATTACATAACGAATATGGTCTATGAGGAGCTTGTGAGGCTCATGGGCAGGTCCTATGCGCCTGAGATGAAGCCTAAGCGCATACTCCTTGCAGGCATGTACGGCTCAGGCAAGACTACAACTGCAGCCAAGCTTGCCAGGTACTACCAGGAGCGCGGACTGAGCGCAGGGCTCATCTGCTGCGACGTAGCAAGACCAGCGGCATTCGAGCAGCTCGAGACACTTGCAAAGGATGCGAATGTGGCCTTTTTCGGCATAAAGGGCGAGAAAAATCCCAGGAAGATAGTTGAAAAGGCCATGGACGAGCTCAGGTCAAAGAAGGTGCTCATATGCGACTCAAGCGGCAGGAGCGCACTTGACCCGGAGCTTATAAGCGAGCTCAAGGGCATCGCAGGCGCATTCAGGCCCGAAGAGAAGCTGCTTGTCATAAATGCGGATACGGGCCAGGTTGCAGGCCGGCAGGCACGCGAATTCGACAGTGCAATAGGCATAACCGGCGTCATAGTAACAAAGATGGACGGCTCGGGCAAGGGAGGCGGAGCGCTCAGCGCAGTCTCCGCATCTAACGTAAACGTGACGTTCATAGGCACAGGGGAGAAGCTCAATGCGCTTGAATTATACGACTCAAAGAAGTTTGTGGGCAGGCTGCTTGGGATGCCAGACCTCGAGACCCTTCTCGAGCACGTCAACACGGCAATAAAAGAGGCCAACATAAATCCCGAGGAGGTGGGCACTGAGCTCAACTTCGAGACATTCTACACGCAGCTCAAGGCCATGTCAAAGATGGGCCCCATGAAAGGCATGCTGGGCATGATGGGCCTTGCCGACGTGCCCAAGGACATGGTTGAGCAGGGGGAGCAGAAGCTAAAGCTTTACAAGGCCATAATAGGCTCCATGACAAAGGAGGAGCGAAGAAGCGAAAGGCTTGTAAGGGACCGGGGCAGGGTAAGGCGCATAGCCGCAGGCAGCGGCACAACTGAGAAAGATGTCAGGACCCTTCTGAGCGATTTCAACAAGATGAAGAAGTTCTACGAGCTCTTCAAGAACGACAGGAATGTTAGGAGGAACCTGTCCAAGTTCATGCAGAAATAGTCTTCTACCTTCTCAGGAATAGAGCCCTTGCCTTCTCCATTGCAGCTGCCGCCCTGTCTATCTCATCCCTTGTATTGTAAAGGTAAAGGCTTATGCGCGCCACAGAGTCCTCATGCATCACGCTGTTCACAAGGGGCATGGCGCAGTGGTGCCCTGCGCGTATGGCTATGCCCTCCGAATCGAAGACAGCGGAAACGTCATGCGCATGAATCCCGTCAACATTGAACGGTATTATTGCCGATCGTTTCCCGGCCCCTGCCTTATTGTAAAGCCTTACGTCATCAATGCCCTCAAATACGCCCAGTGCATATTCTAGCAGGCCCTTCTCGTGCCTCTGCATACTGCCCATGCCTATGCTATTGATGTATTTTACAGCCTCGCCAAGCCCTATAGCGCCCTCTATGTTCTGGGTTCCGGCCTCAAACTTCCACGGCAGCTCATTCCACTCGCATGACTCGAATGAAACGCTCCTTATCATGTCGCCCCCCCCGTATACCGGCTCCATCTCTTCGAGAAGGTCCTCCCTTCCGTAAAGCACGCCTACGCCTGCAGGCCCCAGCATCTTGTGCCCGGAGAAGGCCATAAAGTCGCAGCCTATATCCCCTACGTCCACTCTCGTGTGTGGCACCGACTGCGCTCCATCAAGAAGAACTGTTGCACCATGGCTGTGCGCAAGCCTTGTCATCTCCTTTGCATCATTGATAACGCCAAGCACGTTTGAGACGTGCGTGAACGCGACAAGCTTTGGGCCGTGCTCAAGCATTGCCTTGTAATGCTCCATGTCTATGCCTAAGTCCTTTGTAAGTTTTGTATATTCGAGCTTTGCGCCTTTCCTTCTTGCGAGCATCTGCCACGGCACTATATTGCTGTGGTGCTCCATCTCTGTTATTAAGATGCTGTCCCCTTTCTTCACATGCCTCTCTGCCCACGAGAGCGCAACAAGGTTTATTGCTTCTGTGGTGTTTCTGCAGTACACTATGTCCCTATAAGATGGCGCGTTTATGAACCTTGCAATAAGCTCCTTTGACTCTGTATAGGCGTTTGTGGCCCTTACCGAGATGTCGTACATGCCCCTGTGTATGTTTGCGTTGTAGCCCCTGTAATAATCCGAAACAGCATCTATCACGCGCTTTGGCTTCTGCGCCGTCGCCGCGCTGTCGAGATATGCTAGCCTTTTGCCGTTTGAGGTCTTGCCTAATATCGGAAAGTCTGCCCTTACCCTTTCAACGTCGAAGCCTGCCATATCCCCGCCCCTGCTGCTATTCGCTATATCCTCTTTCTTCTATTTCCTTTATAAGCTCTCTGCCGCCCTCCTTCACTATCCTGCCGTCTTTCATGACGTGTATGAACCCGGGCTCCATGTAATTCAGGATTCTGCTGTAGTGCGTTATAAGGAGTATGCCCATGCTGGTTTCTTTCCTCAGCCTGTTTATGTTCTCGGCTATGACCCTTACTGAGTCAACGTCCAGGCCAGAATCAGGCTCGTCAAGTATTGCTATCTTCGGCTTCAGCACTGCCATCTGGAGCACCTCGACCTTCTTCTTCTCGCCCCCGGAGAAGCCGTGGTTAAGCGACCTTCCTATAAGCTCTTCCTTAAGCGCAAGGCCTGCCGACCTCTCCTTCACCTCCTTCATAAAGTCCCTGAAGTGCATGCTGTTTCCAAGCGAGCCTCTTGCAGTGTTGAGGAAGCTGATAATGCCGAGGCCCTCTATCTCCGCAGGGTTCTGGAATTCGAGAAAGAGGCCGAGCCTTGCCCTCTCATCAGGCCTCGCATTCCTTATGCTTTTGCCGTCTATTCTTATATCACCTGAGGTCACGCTGAGGAGGGGATGGCCCATGACCGCCTTCGCAAGGGTGCTCTTTCCTGAGCCGTTCGGGCCCATGAGCACATGGAGTTCACCCTCTCCTATTTTCAGGCTCACGCCCTTTACTATCTCCTTTTCATCCGCATTTATGTGCAGGTTTTCTATTTCAAGCCTCATTAAATCACGCCGTTCCGTTCCACGGCTCAGCCTTCGTGTGCCATATGTCTCTTGAAGTTATCCGTGGAATGTTCTCAAAGGCCTCCCCCCTTATCCTTCTGAGCATCAGCGTAGAGGCTGTTTCATTTGCGAATGGGTTATCTATGCCTGAGAGGTGCTTTGACATGAATGCCATTATAGAGAGGCGCCTCGCCTCTTCACTGCTTATGCCACGGCTCATGAGGTAAAACATCTGCTCGCTGTCAGGTGGCGCCGTCGCCGCGCTGTGCGTTGCTGATACGCCGTCGCTGTAATCTATGGACATGTCAGGCAGCGCATCCATCCTTGCATCCTTGCTAAGCAGCATGCCCCTTTCGCTGACCTTCGACTTCGCGCCCTTTGCCCATTTGTTGATCTTTGCAAAGCCCTTGAATACGCACCTTGCGCTGCCGTCAAGCACAGCAGAGGATTCAAGTCTTGCTGTGCTGTTCTGCCCTTCGTTTATTATGAAGGTGTTGATGTCGAACTGCTGCAGGCCTGTGCCGTAGACTATCTCGTTAGCCTCAACGTGCCCTGATTCCTGCGCTCTGAGTATGCTTATTGATTTGCTCTTCGAAGAGCCGCTGTATACTGTATTGACCTTCAGCCTTGCCTTCCCTGCGGCATAGCCGTTCATTAGGCCCAGAAGCTCAGATCTCTCGTTGCCGTTGTGTATTATGCTTATTTCTACATGAGAGCCTTTGCCTGCGCTTATTTCGTGCGTAGGCACCACAACCGACCTATGCTCCGAGACCGAGGTGTAAAACTCCATAAGGCTCAAGTCAGCGCCCTCCCCCACGTTTATATGTATAGGCAGAGAAATATGCATGCTGTTTACCACAAGCATCTTAATCCTGCTCTGCCTCTCCCTGCCTATGTTTATCTCTATATGGTGGTTTGCGCTTGAAGTGAAATCGCCTATGCCGCCTCGGCTTTCATACATGCCTATTTTCGGGGCGCCTTTTTTTATCGAGACCTCTCTCCTCATGCTTCTCGCCCCGCTGTTCGTTACCCGAATATCAAAATCCGTGATGCCTGAGCCTGCGCTCGCGGCCGTCTCCTCTGCCTTTTTCATATGCGAGCTGACATCTGCGGCTCCTTCAGCATCAAGTCTTGGCAACTCTATATCAATGCTGTAGCGCTTGTAGAGCTCAGCCGTCTCGTAAGGCAGGTAGCTGTAATAATCCGGCATTTTCGCTTCCATACGACCACACCATCAGCCCACACCGCCGCTTGTATCCAGCTTTATGAGCCTCTTGAGCTCAAGCGAGTATTCCATGGGCAGCACCTTTGCAAGGTCGTCTATGAAACCCAGCACTATGAGCGCCACTGCGTCTTCCTCGCTTATGCCACGGCTCATAAGGTAGAATATCTGCTCATCGCTTATCTTGCCCACCTTCGCCTCGTGGCTTATCATGGCGTCGCTCCTGTTTATCTGGTTGTACGGGAATGTATTTGTCTTTGCCAAGCCGTCGAGCAGCAACGCGTCGCACGAGACATGCGCCTTTGCGCCTTCCGCATTCTTTGCAACATGCATCAGGCCGCGGAATGTCGTCACTCCGCTGCCTTTTGAAATGCTCTTCGATATCATCTTTGAGGTTGTATTGGGTGCAAGGTGGTAGATCTTGCCCCCTGAGTCCTGTATCTGACCGTCTCCGGCTACCGCTATCGAGAGCACCTCACCGCTTGCCCTCTTTCCCATAAGGTATATAGAGGGATATTTCATGTTCACCCTGCTGCCTATATTCGCGTCTATCCACTCGACCCTTGCCCCTTCATGCGCCTGCGCCCTCTGTGTCACGAGGTTGTAAACGTTCTTTGACCAGTTCTGCACTGTGACATATCTTATATGCGCGTTTTTCATGGCTATGAGCTCAACAACCGCAGCGTGCAGTGAATTTGTTGCATATACTGGGGCAGTGCAACCCTCTATATATACCACTTCAGCTCCCTCATCTGCTATTATTAAGGTTCTTTCGAACTGCCCTGCCTTCTCCGCATTTATCCTGAAGTATGCATTGAGCGGCATTGGAACCTTTGCGCCTTTTGGCACGTAAATAAAACTGCCTCCTGACCAGCATGCCGTATTCAGGGCTGCAAACTTGTTGTCATTGGGCGGTATCACTGTTGCAAAGTATTTCTTAACCAGCTCAGGGTATTTTCTTACGGCAGTATCTGTATCTACGAATATTATGCCTAGCCTTTTAAGCTCCTTATTTACATGCGAATATACCACCGAAGAATCAAACTGGGCCTCTGCCCCTGCAAAGAACTTCTGCTCCGCCTCAGGTACCCCCAGCTTGTCGAATGTGCGCTTTATATCTGCCGGCACATCCTCCCATCTGTTTGATTCCTTGGCCTTCGGGCTCTTATAGTAATAGATGTCATCGAAGTCTATTGCGCTCAGGTCAGCGCCCCACTTTGGGAGGGGCTTGCTTCCGAATACTGATAATCCCAAAAGCCTTTTCTGCAGCATCCACTCCGGCTCTTTCTTTATCGCAGAGATCCTGCGCACCACTTCTTCGGAAAGGCCCTTTTCAAAATCCTCGTAATCAATCTCTTCCTTAAACCCATACTGCTCCATGTAGCCGGCAGACTCGACTATACTGTCCAGCTTTTCATCCACCATGCTAACACTGCGCACCTTCTGCGCCGCAGTTCTTAAAGTATGAGAACCTGCAGCCAAAATCATTGAGTGTATTGCATACTGCGCATAAGCACATCTTCACCGCATGTTCGCCGTCGTCTTTTATGCTCTCGGTATATTTTTCTATGATATCCGTGTCTATCTTGCCTGCTGTTCTCTTTATCCTTGTCGAGCGCTTGCCGCTCACGTATTTGCTTGTTGCAGCCTGCGTTATGCCCAGGTGCCTTGCAATCTCCTCCTCGCGCATGTTGTACTTATTCTTAAGCCTTTTTATAAGCACATACCTGACCGCAGGCACAACCTCTCTTGCCGCTCTCTCATATCCATTCTCCATATCCACACTCTCTCAAAATATTGCCATTCAACAGCCGATAAGCATCATCTATAACTAAGTTATATAAGATAATTATAGGTTCAAAACATTTAAATACCTTGCTGTGATTGCCATTTAGAGAGGGGAGTTTGAGGGTTCAAGGAAACCATGCTTTTCAAGGCATGAATGAATTGAACTCTCAATGCAAGGATAAAAATATATAAAGATATATGCAAATATAAGTTTATGGAGTGTATAAGAGCATATAAATTCGGGGTATATCCTGACCCAAAACGGCAGAAAGAGATATATGAAAGCCTATGACAAAGAGGAAAATATAATTTCAGAGAGGGATATGCTAGATGAGCTGCGTCAGCATCATTTTTCTTCCGTCTGCAAGGCCCTTCAGCTTTTCCAAGTAAGGCCCTACCCCAAGCCCCGGTTTCGTGTTCGGCACCCTGTAGCCGTTTTCAAATTTAGGCCTGCCCTCAAAATAATCCGGCAGCTCAAGATCGTAGTCAAGGTCGGTTATGATCACGTTCTTCGTCGCTGCGGCAAAATGAACGCCTGCTGATATGGATACCGGAGTTTCAAACATGCAGCCCACCATGAGCATGATGTTGTTTTCTGCAGCAAACTCGGCCATTCTCGTGCTTGCCGCTATGCCTCCCATCTTCTGGATCTTTATGTTTATGCCGCCTATGGCCTCTGCCTCAACAAGCATTTCCGCATCCTCCATGGTTCTTACCGAATCATCAGCAAAAAGAGGCACCGATATGTTGTCCTTTATGTCCTTCATGTCCTTCAGAGTGAGGCAGTCGCACGGCTCTTCAAGGAGCACAACCCCCTTCGTATAATCAAGTATCCTGTTCACGACATCTATTGCGAGCTCCTTATTTTTGAAGCCCCTGTTCGCATCGAGTATAAATTTCGTTCCTCTAGGGCACAGGTCAACAACGCCCCTTACCCTTTCAAAATCATCTTCGTTGCCCTGCAGTTTTATCTTTATGGCCTTTATTCCCTTGTATGCCGAGAGTATCTCAGTGGCCTTCTCAGAGGTATCGTGTGCATTCCTTATGAAGATTGTAACAGTATTAGGGACCCTGTTGATCGATGTTGAATAAAGCCTTGACACAGGCTTTCCCTCCCGCTTGCCTATTATGTCATGCATTGCAATGTCCAAGCCGGCCTTAGACGTCTGCGAATATGATTCTGGTATGTAATCGGGTATGTCCTCTACGCCTATCCTCTCCAAAGGTATGTCGTCCAGCCTCTTAAGCATTCTGAAGTATGATATATTGTCCTCTTTGGTGTCTTTTGTAATGGGTTCGAATGCAGCCGATTCTCCGTAGCCCTCTATGCCGCTATCCATGTCCTTAAGCAGAAGCATAATATGCTCGCTGTAATCAAACGTCTGGAATGATATGGAAAGCGGCTCTTCAAATCTGAACCTTATTGAATAGCTTTCAATGTCCAAAAACTCAGCCTCTTATAAGCCATAAGCCGTTCTTTTCAAGTGCATCGGGCACCTTGCCGTAGTCGAGCCTGCCGCCTGAAGTGACATCCTTCCCTGTTTCCTATCTGAGCGAAAAGCTCTATAAGCCTTTCCTTAAAAGCTGCAAGGTATTCTACCTGGTTGAAGCCGCCCATGACCTCAATGCCCGCAAGTCCCCACAGCTTGTAGAAGAACACAAAGAGAGTGTCATGAAGATCTCCTCTACTCAAGGCTGCCTGTATGTCTTCTATTTCTACAACAAACTTCTTGCTGCCATAATATCTGCATGAATGGTACCTGCAGTTGCCGGTCAGGCAAGCCCTTCCTCCGATGCTTGCCTCCCTAAGTGGAAATTCCCTACCGCATCCTTTGTAAACGTATTCCTTGATATACTGCTTTAGCGTATACTTTCCGAACTGCTTCCTTATCCTCGCTATCTCCTTTCTGTATATCGCAGACATCCTCACCCACCACAGCATACTGTGGTCATGTATACATTTACGTATAATAATGTTGCCTTCGAAGGCCCTGCGCCAAGGCGATGATATTTTATACCTGTGCGTAGAAATGTTAGCAAACACCTTATGCATGGTGTATTGGGCATAGGCGTTTAGCTGTGGTTTGATGCCAGATGAAAAAGCAGATGCCTCTTCGATAATAGAGAGGCGCGGCCTTTATTACCCTGCCTTCGACATATACGAAGGCATAAGCGGCTTCTACGATTACGGCAACATAGGCCTCAGAATAAAAAAGAACATAGAGCGCGAATGGCGGAGCCTCTTTGTAGATAAGCTGGGCTCACTAGAGGCCGAGACCTCTACGGTGACACCTGAGATTGTGCTAAAGGCAAGCGGCCATCTCGCTACATTCACAGATCCCATAACACGATGCGGCACATGCGGGTCAGCATACCGCGCAGACAAGCTTCTGGAAGACTTCTATGCAAAGAAGGGCGACGAGAAGGAGCTTGCTGCAGTGAAAAGGCTTGGCAAGAGCGGGCTTGCAGAAAGGCTCAAGGCGGAAGGGCTCCGCTGCGAGAGGTGCGGCAACAAGCTTGACGGCATCGAGGACTTCAACCTTATGTTCAGGACGCAGGCAGGCCACGGCAACGAGGCTGCATATCTGAGGCCTGAAACCGCCCAGGGCATTTTCGTGGGCTTCAGGAGGCTTGCAAAGACCTACGGCATCAGGCTGCCTGCAGTGATATGCCAGGCAGGCAAGGCCTACAGGAATGAGATTTCGCCGAGGCAGCAGCTTGTGCGTATGCGCGAGTTCACGCAGATGGAGAGCGAGCTCTTCTTTGACAGCGCCGCAGTGCAGGATAGCCTTGGCATTTTCGAGATAGAGAAACTGCTCGGCACAGAGATAAATTTTATTGGAAGAGGAGAGAACATAACGCGAAGGAATAAACTTGCAGACCTTCTTGAAAACGGCAGCATACCAAACCGGTATTTTGCCCTCTTCCTTTACATGGAAAAGGCCTTCCTTGACAAAATAGGCATAGACGAAAGCCTTTACAGATTCAGGGCCCTTGAAAAAGAGGAACTGCCGCATTATTCGAAGGGCAACGCTGACCTTGAGATAAAAACCCAGTATGGCTACATAGAGGTTGCAGGCAATGCCTACCGTGCAGATTACGACCTTTCACAGCATTCCAAGCTTTCAGGCAAGGAGATAAAGATATCTGATAACGGGAGGAGCATCGTGCCCCATGTAGTAGAATCCAGTATAGGCCTTGACAGGCTTCTCCTGAGCCTTCTTGAAAACAGTGTGCAGCCTGGAGAGGATCGCGGCTGGGCCTGGCTAAGGCTTAAGGAGGACATTGCGCCTTACAGGAATGCCCTCTTTCCGCTTCAGAAGGATGAAAGGCTTCTTCTCAAGTCAAGGGGGCTCTACAGGCTTATGGCGGAGAAGTCCATGCCTGTATATTACTCGGAATCAGGCAGCATAGGCAAGAGGTATGCCAAATCCGACGAGATAGGCATACCCTACGCAATAACCTGCGATTATCAGACCCTTGAGGATGATACCGTTACTGTAAGAAACAGGGACACTACAAAACAGGAGAGAAAGCCCATAGGCAGCATTGTATAGGGCAGGGTGCTATAATGCATAAGAAGGCTATTCCGCGCCTGAGAACAGGCATCAGTGCCAATGCATTCAGCATAAAGTCTACGTTCATGAGCGGCCAGCCCCTCACATTCCATGCCGAGTATTCCAAAGGCAACGGAAAGGAAACGCTGGAATACGCGACAAGCAAAGGCGTCATATTTTTGGAGGGCACGGGTGACGAGAGGGCAATGTCGCTGCGCTACGGCTATTCCGGTGCATATACAAGAGCCAAAGCCCTGAAAGAGATAAGGCTAAGGTTCGGCATAGACGAGGACATGCATAGCATATACAAGGGCATAGAGACCGACGCCTTCATATCCGAGGCCATATCAAGCCTGTACGGGCTCAGGGTAACGCAGAACGATCCCTGGGAAACAACCCTGTGCTTCATCATATCCCAGTTCAACAACATAAAGCGCATAAGGGGCATAGTGCAGAATCTGCGCAAACGGTACGGGGAGGTTCTAAACACCGGGGATTATGCTGCAAGCCTCTTTCCTTTGCCGAAGTCTCTAGCCAAGGCCGGGCTTGAAGAGCTCAGTGCGTGCGGCGCAGGATTCAGGTCGCGTTACATAAGGAACGCAGCCATAAAGTGCTCTGAAGGATGGCTCGATGATGTGCAGGGCATGGATTACGAATCTGCAAAGAGTCATCTGATGGGGTTAGATGGCGTAGGGGAGAAGGTCGCAGACTGCATACTCCTCTTCGGCTACAAGAGGTACGAGGCCTTTCCCATAGACGTATGGGTGAAGAGGGTCATGGAGAAGAGATATCTGAACAGCAGAAGGAGCAGTATGCGTGAAATCCGCGCCTTTGCAAGGTCAAGGTGGAAAGGCCTTGCGGGCTATGCGCATGAATACATATATACATATGGAAGGCTAAGGGGTATAGGTGCATCCAAGTGATAAAAGATTCAAACAGCATAGAGAGAAGGCTTTTAGGCCTGCAGAAAGGGCGCGACAGCGTAATGGCCTTATCAAGGGAAATGATAAGGATGTCTGCTAAGTCAATAACGCTCATGCATGCGCGCAGAAGAGGTGAGGCAGCGCGCCTGCTGGGAAGGCTGAAGGCCATGGCAGCAAGGCTCAAAAACATTGAGAAAGGCCATGAGTTCTATGCGCTGCAGGCCAACCAGGAATACGCAGAGGCATGTATACTATATAATATACTAACAGGAAAAGGCATTCCCGGCATAAGGAGGACAGGCGTAGGCGAAGCCGCGTATCTTCTCGGGGTTCTTGACGTTGTCGGAGAGCTTAAGCGCGAGGCGTACGAGGAGCTGAGGCACGGCAACGCAGATAAGGCAGAGCACTACTACGAGACAATGGTTGAGATTTATGATTCATTGCTCCACATGAGGTTTGCCAACTCAATATTGCCTGACCTGAGGCGCAAGCAGGATACCGCAAGGATCCAAATAGAAGGCACAGCAAGCGCGCTCCTCTCGTTCAGGAAAAGCGGTGCATAAGCCATTATCCTGGAATTGCCCCGACAGAGCCTAACCCTTACCTTTAAAACTGGAAAAAGGCGTTGCACCTTAGAAGCAAGAAATCACAGCAAGCTTTAAATATATTTCTATTGTTATTATGTTAGAATTTGAGGAGGATTTGATAACATGAAAAGGAAATTTAAGTTGCAAAGCGCTATGGAATACCTGATGACATATGGGTGGGCGATACTCATAATCGCTGTAGTTCTCGGAGCACTCTTCTCACTGGGTGTCTTCAACGGAGCTGCGCTGCTCGGAACGTCATGCGTAGCATCTTCAGGTTACACATGCCAGGGTCCTGTTTACTTGCACACAACTGGCAACCTTATAATAACATTCGGCCAGAACACTGGTGCTACATGGACTGCTGTTAATGCCTATTTCGTAAACCAGACTACGGTGGCTACGATGCAGGCAGGTGGTCCGTCTGCACTGTCATTGCCAAGCAACCAGGTAGTTACAGGATCAACAGCCTTTGTATCAGGAGAAACAAAGCAGATAAGTCTGCCTGTCTCTCCAGCTTCTACAACCATAGGCACAGCAATCAGCGGCTATATCTGGGCAACCTATACTGAAAGCGGCCAGCAGCTGTATTCACAGGTTGCAACAGTGACTGCGAAGGCGTCCTAGAGTTCAGGAATAGGCTCTAAGCCATCTGCGTGGCAGATGGCTTTTCTTTATTTTTTTGCCACTTTGTTTAGGTGGCGTAAATCTAACTCATTTAGAACGAATGCCGCACTACATATCCTCATGCCTTTGCTTTCTTACTTCCCGGCTTCCTTTTTCCTACCTTCTGCCTTCTTCTCCACAAGCCCTTATCCTTATGACATCCATGAGCTCGTTTGCGCTCAGTAATGGCCTTCTTATCCTTGCATTATCATCAATGGCTATCCTTGGGCACGCTGTGTTCACAAAAGCGTCGAATTCAAGCATGTTGTCAAGGGCCTCGAAGTCTATGCTGTTCGATACCAGTATAGCTGCCTTCATGCCTTTGCTTTCTATTACGCCTTTAAGAAGCCTTGCTAGTTCTATATTGTGCTGGCCGTTCTTCGTGCTTACCAGTATGCCGAATGCCTTTGCAGAAAGCGCTGCCGCAATGCGTCCTCTCTGCCTTTTTCGTTCCTGCTCCCTGTACCTGTCTATAAACTCAACCCTGTTGTTAAACGGGTCTGCGGCAAGGAAGGGCTTTGTAGTGCTGAGCAGTGCACCTATAGGATGGAATATGCCCCCGCCGAAGTAAACAAAGGCCTCTACCTCCTTATCTATTGAGGCTGCGCTGCCTATATCGCAGCCGAGCACCTGGCCCCTTTCCTTTGCAAAGCCATAAGGCTTCCCTATATGCACCTCCTTTCCGTTGCCTTCATAGAAGTCCTGAATCTCACCGAGTTGGTGAATATGCTGCACTGTAGTGACTATGCCTATCTTTGAAAATGCCTTTAGATATTTCAGTGTATCCCTGAGTATGCCGAGCTGCGCATCTATCCTGTAAGGCACATACTCCACATTGAAATCCGTCTTATGAAATTCATTATGCCCGAAGTGCACTATCTTGTCTGCCTTCAGTGCCTTTGCCTCGTCTATCGCAAGGTCGCATGCTCCGAACGTTTGCGATGCTGATATAAAAACCTCATGGCCCTCCTTCTCAAGCGCAGCCGCATGCTCAAGAGCCTTCTGCTTAAGGCCCTCCGGAAACTGCAGAAGAATACGCATCAAAACCACATACTGTTATGGCCGCTTCTCCTTTATAAATCCTACAGCGAACATGTGCAGCGAAACTGCTATAAGGCTCATTATGCAAAGAGAATCATGGCTGGCAGGAAGCGCGTTAGCGTGGCCGTGGCAACAGGCGTAGGCATAGGCGCAATAGTTGGCGCAGGCATCTTCGTGCTCAGCGGCAGCGTCATAGCACTGGCAGGCTCGGCCTGGCTCTCCATATCCGCATTCGTGCTTGTAGGCATCATAGCCATGCTTGTGGCGCTCGAGCTCGGAGAGCTCGGCTCGATATTCCCTAATTCCACTGGGTCCTCATATTCCTATGTATATAACGCCTTCGGAAAAGGCGCAGGCTTCGTGACGGGCCTGATGATGTACTTCAGCTACTCTGCAGGCGTGGCTGTGATAGCATTGGGCTTTGGTTCATATCTCGCGGGCATGCTGGGCCTTGCATCAGGCTTCTACCCTGCAGTGTTGGGAATAATCCTTGTGCTTGCGCTTGCCATTGTAAACCTGCTCGGCATAAAGAAGGCGGCAGGCCTGGACTTCCTGCTAGTGCTTGTCAAAATATGCATACTAATAGCATTCGCCGCCTTTGCCGCTTTCTATGCCTATTCAAAAGGACCTTCCAACTTCTTCTCTGTCAGCTCAGCCTCAGGCGGCAGCACTGGCAACCTTCTTGCAGCAGGCATAACCCTCTTCTTCGCATATACTGGCTTCCAGTCAATAAGCACATTCACATCCAAAATAAAGGGCGGAGCTAAGGGCGCAGCAAGGGCCATCATACTCTCGGTGGCCATAAGCATGCTCGTATACGTGATGGTTGTTGTTGCACTGCTGCTTCTCGCTCCGGCCTCGAGCTACACTGTGGGCATGGCAGACCCGCTTGCGTTCGCACTGAAGAATGCAGCTGCGCCCTCCCTGCTTCTCATCGCAGTGGGCATAGGCGCGCTTGTCGCAACAGCATCGGCAACTCTTTCATGGCTGCTTACGGCTTCGAGAGTCATGTACCAGATAGGCGCAGATGGTCTCATACCTAGAAGCTTAAGCGTATATGACAGGAAACGCGACGTCGC
Organism: Microcaldota archaeon; assembly: GCA_021796295.1. Taxonomy (GTDB): domain Archaea; phylum Micrarchaeota; class Micrarchaeia; order Micrarchaeales; family CABMGC01; genus JAJYIA01. The sequence continues at coordinate 15,908 of JAJYIA010000003.1, read as the reverse complement.
TTCAAATGCCACGATACTCTCTGCCGTGATAGGTATGCTCATGCTTCTGCTGTTGGGAAACATCTATGTAATAGCCTCGATAGCAAACTTCGGCCTTCTTTTTACGTACCTGATGATGAGTCTCGCCCTGCTTCATTTCATAAGGCATGGAAGGCGCGGCACGTTCAGGATGCCTTTCGGGACCTTCCTTTCCCTGATAACAATAGCAGCGCTCGTCCTATTCCTCTACGGCCTTTCCGTCTACTCCCTTCTGGCAGGGGGTGCAGTCGCGATCCTGCTCATCATCATATACGTATCTGGCGTAAAGCGCAGGCCACCATTCAAATAATTCAATGGTGTATTTATGCAGAGAAACATGAGAAGGGTTGTAATAGGCGGCACCTTTTCGCATCTGCATAAAGGCCACCTTGCATTCCTGAAAAAGGCCTTTGCATCAGGCGATGAGGTATATGTGGGCCTTACAACAGATGCCTATGTAAGGAAGCACAAGCCAGGCTATGCTGAGCCCTATGCAAAAAGAAAGAATGTTCTAATAAAAAGGCTGAGGGGGTTCGGCAAGCCCTTTTTCATAATGCCCATAAGCGACAGGTACGGCCCCTCACTAAGCAATGACTTTGATGTGATTGTCGTAACGTCTGAAACTCTTGCTGCAGCTAAGGAGATAAACACGATACGCAGGAAAAAAGGCCTCAAAGCACTGCGCATAGTGATGGTAAGGAGGGTCATGGCAGAGAACGGCATCCCTATATCCTCTTCTGAGATAGCAAAAGGCAGAATAGATAAGAGTGGCGTCCTGGCCCGCCTATAGGCAGGAATATGTCATTTCTGAGTAAAGCCTTCAGTATTTCTGCACTATGCCTCTGATAAGACTAATTCCCTTCATTGGAATTCCGTCATGCGAAACCTTCAGGAATATGAGCGCGTAAGGCGTGAGGAAAGGCAGCATCAGCAAAAGGCCCAGGCTGCTTACCCTGAACACAAAAAGAAGCGCAAACATAAGCAGGACAACAAGAGCCCTTGCTATATTGATGTAATACTCTCTGTTTATCCAGAAGAAGACGCGGTTTATGTCGCGGTTCGAGTCAATCAGCTTGTAGAAGTTTAACGCGGCCTTGTTGTTAAGCGGAGTAGAGAAGAAGGTGTATAATCCTGTAAATAGGAAGGCATTCCACGGAGGCTGTATTATTTTGGGCATGAGGAGTGTAATCGAAGAGAGCATGATTGCCAGCACTGCAATTCTCATGAAGAGATCCCATCTTCTGGCCCCGTTCCTGAATATGAAGTTTGATGCCACAGAGGCCAATACCATATAGCTCGTGAAGATGCCTGCAATGAGGTAGCTGCCTGTAATCTGAAAGACATATATCGGCAGTATGATCAGGAAAGGTATTGCGAAGATCTGGCTCAGGAAGAAATAGGCCTTGAATTTCTGGTACATGCTCCTACCCTTTATAATTGTGTCTCTAAACGAGAATGACGGCAGCACCTCGCCGTCTGCTCTGCCTATCCTGCGTATTGTTACTGCGGAGAGCCCCAGTATTGCGCCTGCTGCGGCGAAGTCCCAGAGGAATCTCAGCGGTCCCCTCAGCAATGAGAACTGTATGAGCACTCCAGCCATGAACGGTGCCGCAAATGTAGCAACGCCGCTGGCTATGTTGTTAAACGAGATAAAGGCGTTCCTGTCCATCTTCTCTGTTACGTCATACGTTATAATATTGTTACCCGACCAGAAGAGGCCCCCTGATATGCCGTACAGTATGCCGAAGAAGAAAAGGTTGGATATGAAGCCGGCTGCGGCTACAAGCGATATGAGTATCACAACTCTGGCGATCTCACCTGCTGCGTAGAGGTCCTTTGGTTTTATACTTCTGAGAAGGTAACCCGAGCCTATAAACGCGAGAGTTACCCCTATAATTACAAAGAGCTGGAAATAAAGCACGCTCACGTATGAGTCATTGGCAAAGAAGAAGAGGTTCAGGAATGCTCCGATAAGCCCCTGGGAGAACACAAAGAGATTGAATGAGGCATAATACCACTTAAGCTCCCTGGATATCAAGTTATCGCCCCGGTATGAGGTTGATAGATCCATGAAAGCATAAGCAAATACTGCTTAAGCCGTGCCATTAATGTGAATCGGAAAGGTGTATTATCACATCTGCACACATTCCATATGGCATAAGAGGGCAGATAGGTATAAAAGCATATGCCTAGACCAGCGCATTAGGCATTAATGCAGAATCCCACATTAACATTATGTAAAAAACAGTTTACCACACTACAGCATAAGCTATCTCGGCTAACTTTTGCATGCTGCTGGTGCAGCCTATTGTCCCTGCTCCTAGCATGTGCACGACTTGGAAGGCTTGCTGCAGCCTGCGCAAACCCTATTTTTTATCTCTGCACCGCACTTCATGCACGGAGCGCATCCGCATGTTTGGCACATATAACCGTATTATATTGGCATATGCAACTTTTTATACTTTTCGCACCGAATAGGTTCTTGAGCTAATAGAAAGCCGATGCTCCTGGATGAATCGATGAGAAAAGAGGTGCTGGCCGCAGGCTTGGGCTGGATTATAGCCGGAATCGTCTCCATTTCGGTATGGTATGTGCTGAATAACGCTAGGATCTGCAACTGCCCTAACATACCTGAGGGCAGCACAGCAGCCATCCAGTGCTGCGCGCCGAAGAACGGCGACCTCTATACTGGTGCGATAACCCTCGCCGTCGGCATATTCATACTCCTGCTCGGCAACAGTATAAGCGCAGAGGTGGAGAAAAGGCTTAAGAGGGTCAAAGCAAGCAAGGCATAACGGGGTGGCTTCATTGCGCATGTCAAAAAAGCTGGGCCAGGTCTTCCTTGCCAATGCGCATGTGGCCCGGGCTGAGGCAGAGCACGCCCATGGCAAACGCGTCCTCGAAATAGGACCAGGCCGCGGCATTCTTACCAGAGAGCTATGCAGAAATGCGAAGAGCGTTGTTGCTGTAGAGAAGGACAAGAGGCTGTATGATTACCTCTGGCTTACCCTGAAAAGCGGGAATCTAAGGCTTCTCAATGCCGATTTCTTCAGGCTCAGCGACACAGAGCTCGACTTAGATGGCATAGACATTCTCATAGCCAATATTCCTTACAATCTATCGAGCAAGACCGTAGGCTGGATCATTGAAAAGGGCAAGGAGGCCGTGCTATGCATGCAGAAAGAGTTTGTCGAGCACATGCTTGCAGGGCCCGGAACGCGGAAGTACTCAAAGCTAAGCGTCATCTCAGCTCTCAGGCTTTCCGTTACCGAGATAATGCCTGTGCCCAGGTCCTACTTCTTTCCTGTGCCCAGGGTGGATTCCGAAGTCGTATACATAAGGCCCAAGACACTAAATATAAGCCGCGCGGAGGAAAATGCCATTTCATGCCTTATGCAGCACAAGAAGAAAAGGCTGAAAAATGCCATAGAGGACTCAAGGCTTTCTTTAGGGATTGAAAGGAACTCTGCTGCTGCTCTTGCCTCTGCAGTGGCAACCCCTGACGAGAGAGTTTTCAAGATAAGCCCCGAAAGGCTTCTCACTATCGCAAGGCAAATCGTGAAGGAATCTAACTGATTGGGTGGTCTGGAGGTGCAAGTAAGCCACGCCCTTCAGGGCGTCCGGACGAATTGCACCCTGCAGCGCAGTCGCCGCATCTAACGTAAACGTTTTCTTGCAACATCTTTTCGTAGTGGCAGTGGAGCCGCGGTTTTAACACGGCCTGGAACTGCCACAGACGTGATACCATGAATAGCGACAGCTTTGTGAAAATCGGCGCTGCGCCTTCGGCGCACGGTGTTGGGCAGATTGTTTTCCACTTTGAGTGGTGCCCGAAATACCTGTACAATATGTCAAGGCAGGAAAGGTTTAAGGATTTCCTTGCCGGTACGTGGAGGAAGAGTCAAGGAAACCTGGTTGCAAAATCATCGAGATGGAGATAAAGGACGACCACGTCCATCTGGTGATAGGACTAAAGCCGACTCTTTCCGTAAGTGGTGTGTTTCATCAGCTCAAAGGCAGAAGTTCCTACGAACTTTTCCGGTTCGAGCCAAAGTTCAGGCTGAGATACCCACACGGTGATTCCTAGAGTCCAGGGAAATTCTACAGGAGCGTCGGGGATGTTGATATAGAGACAACAAGGAGATACGTCAAGGCACAGGATCACAGGCAACGAACGTTGGTCAGCGCGATGTGATCTAGCTACTCCCTCCACGCCCAAAGGGCGTGGCTTCCGAGTCGCTCGTGCAAAGGGTTCATAAGGAGCGTAGCCCCTTATCATCATTCATATTTAGCTAGAGACTATTACTGTTTTTATATTAACGAATTCGAATAGACTGAAGCGTGAAAACTCCCTGCCTATTCCGCTTTTCTTTACTCCTCCGAATGGCATCCTGAAGTCTGAATTCGCGCCTCTATTAACGCAGGCCATTCCTGATTCCATCTTCTTTGCAATCTCTTCGCCGCGCTTGACATCGCGTGTCCATATGCTTGCACCCAGGCCGTAATCAGTGCTGTTTGCAAGCTTTATTGCTTCTTCCTCATTCCTAACCTTTATTATTGGTATGACCGGACCAAAGACTTCTTCTTTCATAACTTTCATGTTCTTTTTAACTCCTGTGAGTACAGTAGGTTGATATATGAAGCCTTTGTTGCCAACTCTAATGCCGCCGCATTCTAATTCGGCTCCTTTTGCTATGGCATCTTTCACCTGTTCATCAAGTTTCTGCAACTGTTCATTATTTGCAAGAGGTCCTATCTGCGTTTTTGGATCAAGTTGATCTCCAACTACCAAGCTTTTCGTTATCTCAACTACCCTTCTTGAAAATTCGTCAGCTACCTCTGGAACTACAATAAATCTCTTTGAAGCTGAACAGCTCTGACCTGTAGAGGCAATTCTTGTTTCTACAGCTTTCTTTGCTGCCAATTCAACATCTGCATCTGCCAAAACTACAAAAGCATTAGATCCGCCAAGCTCCAGCACTACCTTCTTTATGTTTGAAGCTGCAAGCTTTGCCACTGCTTTGCCTGCGTCAGTGCCTCCTGTTAAAGATATCGCATCAATGTATTTGCTTTTTATCAGTTTAGGTAATGCAGTATGCGTTGTTATTATGGTTCTGAAAACTTTATCAGGAAAGCCAGCAGCTTTGAATGCTTCTTCTAAGGCAACAGCGCACATAGGAACGACATTAGAATGCTTTAGTACTACTACATTACCTGCAGCAAGAGCAGGCGCAGCACATCTTATAACTTGTGTAAATGGATAATTCCACGGCATTATAGCAAGAACAACGCCTAAAGGCTCAAAGCACACATAGCTCTTGGCGTATTCTGTCTTTATAGCTTCATCTTGAAGCCAGGTTTTGCTGTTGTCGGTGAAATAATTGCATATTTTTATGCATGTGTCTATTTCCGCTAAAGCTTGGGTATAAGTCCTGCCCATCTCTATTCCCATTAGCCTTGCATATTCTGCTTTCTTGCCTTCAAGAACAGTTCCAAACCTTCTAAGAAGCGCAGTTCTGTCATCAATATTAGTATCTTTCCATTTGTAGAATGCTTCCTTTACCGATTTACATATTTCAAGCGCCTGATCAGGAGTAATTGGTTCGAATTCCTTGTTCACCTGTTCGTTTGCAGGATTGATAGATACTATTGTCATGCCTTATCTCCTTTTGGTTACCTTCTCAAGGACTTCCCTTAAGTCTTTATCCTCTGCTTTAGGTCCCATTAAAGTCGTGACATAACCTCTGTAAGAGTCGAAATGCACTTTTTCTTCAGCTATAAATTCTTTGAAACCTTTTCCCATCCCTATTGCTGGATATAATTTTGCGTACAGATGGTTCACTCCTGTGCCTTCAAGAACCATATGCACCCTGCCTACCTCAAGTCCTTTCTCAAGAATTCTTGCGACTTTCTTTGTAGCTACAATGAAATCAGTCAAAGCCTTGTCATCAAGATCAAAAACATAACTATCATAATGCGCCTTTGGTATAACCAAAGATTGTCCTTTTATGTTCGGAAATATGTCAAGAAACGCCATAAATCGTGTATCTCCGTATATCTTATACGAAGGAATATCTCCTTTAACAATCTTACAGAATACGCATTCTTCCATAATCTAATAAACCAGAAAAGATATTAAACTGATTGGGTGGTCTGGAGGTGCAAGTAAGCCACGCCCTTCAGGGCGTCCGGACGAATTGCACCCTGCAGCGCAGTCGCCGCATCTAACGTAAACGTTTTCTTGCAACATCTTTTCGTAGTGGCAGTGGAGCCGCGGTTTTAACACGGCTTGGAACTGCCACAGACGTGATACCATGAATAGCGACAGCTTTGTGAAAATCGGCGCTGCGCCTTCGGCGCACGGTGTTGGCAAGTACCGCTAAATGTGTCTACATAGCCTCCAGAGAAAGTGCCTGTGGCGTCGCTGCTTCCAGTGACCCCGCCTTAAGGGCTAAGCGCTTCGGCAAACGTGCTGAATGTACCGTCGTATCTCGTGACTACATAAAAGTTGCCATTCGTCTCCTCCCAGGTCTGCACGTGCTTTGTGTATGTGTCCAAGGCCCAGCATCCCACAAACCCAGAGTCCTCATCAGTGGTTACATTATATGTTATGTTCAAAACCAACTTTGAACCCTGCGGAACACTGCCTGCATTCACGAATGTCACGTAGACCGGCTCTGCGTGCGCAGAGCCTGTGCCTACCATAAGCAACATCGCCAAAGCGATAGGCGCAGCTAATATTGCAGCTCTAGTTTTCTCCACTTTATCACCGAGCCAATAAAGCGTGCAACTCCAGTTTTCCTACCTAAAAAGAGTATCTCGGCCCAGCAATTTCCTTCAGTATCATGCTGTTCTTCACTTCTTTTCTGAACCTTTCCTCCGCCTCTTTGCTGCCTTCCTTTCCCAGAAGGGCCTTGTAGTGCATCGGCGCAATGCTCTTGGCATGCATCGCCTTCGCGGCCTCTATGGCCTCGTCAAGGCCCATACAGTATGTGCCGCCTATAGGAATCAGCGCGAGATCAACCTCCAGGCCTTTCATCTCAGGTATAAAATCAGTGTCGCCTGCATGGTATATCCGCAGGCCTTCAGCCTCTACAATGTATCCTACCCATTTCTTCTCCTTCGGATGGTTGTTTAGCCGCTCCCTTACCACATTGTAAGCCGGTATCGTCTCCACCTTTATGCCTGCTGCGGTGTACTCCTTATCGGGCTCTACGCCTGTCTTCCTGCCGCGCTGAAGTTTTTCCACGCTGTCCTTCGGAAGCAGAATCTCTGTTTCGTCATCGGCAATGGCCTCTATATCCTTCTGGCTCATATGGTCAAAATGAGGATGCGTTATGAGTATCGCATCGGCCCTTTTAGAGGCCTCGCCTATGTTAAACGGGTCTATGTATATGTGCTTTCCCTCACTCTCAAGCATGAACCCAGCATGTCCTGTCCACTTTAGAAATTTCACATCCATTCAATCTCCACAATATATTCTCATTCCTATCTTTTATGCATTGCCCTATTTATCGTTTCTTTGCACGCAGAGACGATTTCCGAACATTTTGGCAAGAGGGCCTTTGCATGCGCATACATCTCCTTTTTTGCAGCACTGCCTTAAAACCCATAACCTGCAGGGACCCTAAGCCTAAGCAGTGTATCAAATGCGGAGAGGTAATAATCAAGGCTGTTCTCGAGTTCCTTGCCTACTTTTCTGTTGCCTACAATAAATGTTCTTGCAGTTTTGCGTATGTTATGGACTTTAGGGCACATCAGCATCTTATCCCTTACCCAATTTCAAAGTGTTTGAAGAGCAGCAGCTTTGCTGCGTCGTTCACGAAGAGCGACGCTACAGCTATGCCGAAGACAGCAGCTATCGAAAGAAGACCTATCCTTGCTATGAATATGCCGTAATATGATAAGATGACCCCTACAAGTATGCCTGCAACCGCAGATATTATGAGTGCGTTGCTTGGTCTTGATTTCCAGAACGGCCTTTTCTCGCGTATATTAAGTACGGTGAACTTGTCAGAGACATTAAGGAAGAGGAAGGCGGCCGTCTGCATCTCGGCAAGGCCGGCGCCAAGGCTCCACTTCACTATGCCTACCAGAAGCAGCGTCTGTATAAGCATAAGCATGCCTATCACCGCAGAGGTGTAGACTATACCCTTCACATTCCATATGTCGGGTTTTTTCGAATAGCTCACAGTGTCTGTAGATATTGAAATATTCACTATGTCATTCGTAAATATGAGCAGTATAAGCAGGAAGGGCGTGATCGGGAAGGCCCCTTTAAGCAGCACGAAGAGTATGCCCACAAAGGCTATGATCTGTATGGCCTTCGATACCTTTGCCATTGTATATATAGTCATTCTCTCAAAGATTCTCCTGCTCTCTTTTACCGCCTCGATTATTACCTCTATGCCGTTTTTTGTCAGTACAAGCGAGGCTGAGCTTTTCGCTATGTCTGTAGCGCTCTCTACGGCAATGCCCACCTCTGCCTGCTTAAGCGCAGGCGCATCGTTTATTCCGTCGCCTGTCATGCCAGTAGTATGGCCTTCCTTCTGCAGAGCCTTGACTATTAAATATTTGTCTTCAGGGTATATGTCGGCAAATCCGTCAGAACTGTCTATTTTCCTGTATATCTCTCTTTCGCTTGCTTTTTTCACGTCAATGATATGATTTCCAATGCCTAACTTGCCTGCTATGTTCTCGGCAGTCTGCTCGTTGTCCCCAGTAAGCATCTTAATCGCAACGCCCATCCCCTTCAATTCACCTATAAGCGCAGCTGCATCTTTTCTCGGCGCATCATATAGTGCTATGATGCCCATGAGCTTCAGCCTGCCTGATACGCTGCCTTTTGCCACAACAATGCTCCTGAGGCCCTTGGACGCGAAGATCGAGGTTGTCTTCTCAAGCTCTTTCCTAATTGCCTTCTCAGCGCTGCACATTGCCGATACGACCTTGACAGAGCCCTTCACGACCCTGTATCTTGACAGTCCATCCTCTATAATGGCCTCCGTCCTCTTTGTCGAAGGGTCAAAAGGCGTAAACTCTAGCTGCCTGCAACGCCTTACTTTCTTCGCTGCTGCATAGTCAAGCACAGCGTTGTCTATAGGGTCATTATCTTCCTTCCTCGAGGCTTCGGCCGCGTACCTAAGCAGTTCGGCTTCGCTGCATGCCAGAGGCTTCGCCTCTTCCACGTTTATCCTGTTCTGCGTGAGCGTTCCTGTCTTATCTACGCAAAGCACATCCATGGTGGCAGTATCCTCCATGCTGTCCATCCTGCTCACGAGTATCGATTTCCTCAAGAGCCTTTCTATGCCTAGCGCCATAGACACTGTGAAGGCTGGTGCAAGAGCCACAGGCACGCTTGCTATGAAGACTACCAGCAGCAGAGGGAGCATTGCCAGCGCAGTTTCGTGCAGGTAAAGCATGCCGTATGCAAGCATAAGCACTATAACCACTGCATCTGCAACGACCAGATACCTGACTATGCGGAGTATAATTTCCTGGAGGTGCGACTTAGGCTTTGCCTCTGAAACGAGCTTCTCTATCCTTCCGTAGGTTGTATCAGGGCCTGTGCCGAAGACAACACATGTGGCCTCGCCCCTTTTTATGCTTGAGCCCTCGTAGAGTATGCTGTTCTGCTCCTTAACTATCGGCAGCGACTCCCCTGTTATGGCCGATTCGTCAGCCTCAAGGACCTCGCAGCGCAGGGCCTTGCAGTCCGCAGGCACAATGTCGCCTGCCCTTAAACGTATTATGTCGCCCGGCACAAGCTCTCTCGTCTCAAGGCTTTTCCAGCTGCCTGACCTGAGCACCCTGGGCCTGCCGCTAAGCCTCTTCCTTAGCGCCTCTATCGCCCTATCTGCCCTATATTCCTCAGCAAAGCTTACAAATACATTCACAAAAAGGAGCGCCACGACTATATAAAAATCCGCCATATGTCCCTGCACATAGGACAACGCCGCAACGAGAATTATGAGCAGCTGCACAGGCCCGTAGAATTTTTTCAGCAGAAGAAGGGCCCTGTTCTCCCTTTTCCTTATTACTTCATTGTATCCGAATCTTGCAAGGCGCTCACGTGCCTCCCTGTCTGAAAGCCCGCCTGTGCCCGCATGAAGCTTGCTGAGTGCTTCCCTGATGCCTAGCTTCCCAAAGTCCTCAGCTTCCATGAACTCCTTTCTCTGCCAAAGTATAAAAAGCAGAATGCGCAGGTATCATTGCCCTGAAGTCTGTGCCAGAGTCTCTGCAGCCGGAATGCCGTAATGCTCCATGATCGCCATAGCCGCAGCGGCCGGAGCCACTGATGTGTTGTCTATGTAAAGGCTTTTAACAAACTGAAGTGCTGACGTATGGTTGTACTTTTTGAGAAGCGCATCAAGGTCGCCGCGCTTCCTTATCTTGTAAAAATCGTTCCTCGACGGCAGCTCCACGCGCCTCATGAGCTCGTGCTCTTCGCAATGCAGCTGCACAGGGCAGAACCTGCCTCCATTCGACTCGACCCTGTCCATTATGTCCTTTATTATGCTATCATTGACGCCTTTCGCATAAGCAGATGTAAATATAAGGGACATCCCGCTCCTTGCAGCTTCCTCTATAACCTCGGCCCTGAAACCAAGGACAAGCCTGTTAAAGGGCTCGCTCCCGAATTCAAATACGGACCTCACAAACTCTATGCTGAGCTGATTGTGGAAAAGCCTGTATCCTGTAAGCCTTGACAGCTCTTTAGCCACTGTGTACTTGCCTACACCCGGAGGTCCATAGATATATATGAGATCCATAAAACACACCGTCTAAGTTTGAGCAAAGTGCTAGATTACTATCTCAATGACGGTTTATATGCCTTTGCGCTCAGGAATGATGCTATCACCATAAACCAGTTTCAGCAGCGTGTCGAGCCTTGCGCACTCCTCACAGTTTGGGATGCCTGCAGGCACCTTCTCCTCACTGTAGACAGCCTCTGCCTTCTTAAGCAGCTCCTCTATATGTCTAGTATTCTTCCTCAGCTTGTGCACAACGGGTCTGAACGGCATTTCAAAGCCTTCATTGCGGGTGTGCAGAGCTGATTCCTTGTCAAATGCCTCCCTCTTCGGAGGCTCAAAGTATACTAGATAAAGGTCGTTGAGCAGCTTCATGCCTATGGCTTCGGCGATGTAGGCATAGCCGTTTAGCTGCACCTCATATATGGGCATAAGGGCGTCCTGGGTACCAGTATATCTTGCCGTCTTATAATCAAGCAGCCCGTAGCTTTTGTCTGGTCTCTGGAAGAGCAGGTCAGGCATGCCATTCAGCGCTACGCCGTCTTTCTCGGCTACAAATTCATTTATCTTTACGGGAATCAGCCTTTCCACCTGCCCAACACTTTCAAGCCATACCGGCAGCTTTCCTGTCCTCTCAAAGTACCTTTCCACCACATTTTTCGTGAATGCGTCTATCGATGAGAATATGCCTGCAAACGGCGTCTGGTAAGGCAGCTTTCTGTCGTGCCTCTTTATCCAGAAGCATCTAGGGCAGAATCCTTCCATATCAAGTACGCCCAGCTCCTTCGCAGATATTTTCATAAAAATCCTTACATTTACCAAGTGGTATTAAGCCAGCAAAAGTAACTCATATATTCTTTTTCAACTATACTTCGTGAAAAACTTTAGACATGGGCCTCGGAGAGTCGGACTCCGATCTCAAGCATGTAAGGCTAGCGTCTTTGCCCTCTTGTCTTCGTTTTTCTAGCTTCATTCTAGCACCTTATAGCCAACCACAAAAGTAATTAGACCTGAAAGCTTAAGAGCGCTTCTATCGGAATCAGCGAACAAACGCTTCTGACAGCCTTTGGTTCTAATCGGCGTACAAACCAACTCAATTTCATTGCGAGTTGTTTCCCATTGACAAACTCGTGGTTGTTCAGGAATTTCCGTCTATCGTGACCCCATTCCAACTCCTGTGGGTTCAAGTCAGGCGAATATGGCGGCAGCCACCGGAATTTCAATTTTGGGTGTAGCGCCAACCACAGTTTCACGCGTCTCGACCTATGTACTGGTCCGTTGTCGAGATAAATCCAAATCTCTCTTATATCTGGATACGTCCTCAGCACTTTGTCAAGAAGGCCGTTACGAAATACTACATGACCAAGAAGTTTAGCTTAGATATAGGTCATTATTTATGTCATTGACTATAGATCTTCAAGCTTTGCTGATAGATCATTTTTCAGCTCCTCCCAACTCTTTGGTCTGTTTGCTGCTGGAATGAAGGGATTTGTAAGATTGCCCATTTTGTTTGGATCGCTCTTTTTGAGGCGGATGGCTGCTTTCTGTATGAACACATCTACCGCCTCGTCAATGCCTTCCGATTCCAGCATTAACCCTATCGCGGCCTTTAGCACATGCTTGGAGCACATTGGCAATGCCATATAGACGTCATACAGGTCCTTGCCCTCCGCACGTGCTGCAAGCGCATTCAGCTTGCGAGCGGTAAGATCTTCTATCGAATATATCCTAATGCCACTTATGGATGCGTGGGCGAATTCAGAAACTATCTGGCGATTTTCCAATGGGTTTGCTGTGAGGAGCTTTTTGGGCGCGATGTCGATTCTGACGTGATCAGTGCCCCCCATGGGTGTTTCATATACGCAATAAAACTGTACTGTAGAACGCACCATTCTGAACTCTCTGATTCTGTAATCTTTGAGTCCGCCCGCAAGTTTCTCGCTAAATAAACGTAGCTCTTTTTTAGCATTTTCAGTCACCAAATCAAAGTCCGCATCCTCTGAGAACCTCTGCGTTTTTTGGAGGTATACTTTATTCAGAGCCGTGCCGCCCTTGAATACCAAATTGTTTGGTTCTGAAATCGTAAGTGCAGCTATTTGTGACATCACATCCATAAGATGAAACTCTTTGAATACGAATTGAAGGGGGAGTCCGTAGCGGATAGCGATCGCCCTGCATATTTCTAAGTCCAGTTCCATAGAATTCAACCCTCTTCTTCCATCTCTTTCTTTACTTCGACAAACTTATTGCGCATTCTACTTGGAATGAAACGTTTCACATATGAATCGAACTCCTTCAGTTCTCGGGCATTTAGCGGCGCATCCCTATAAGCCTCGATAAGTTTATCCTTCGCGATTGAATACTTTTCAAGATAAATGCAGTCGAATATAGTCTTTGCTCTGGTTGAAACCGTCAGGGTCCCGACATTTTCGAATCCGATGGCCTTTTCTTTCATGGCGACGGCCCTTAGTTCATATGCTCCGATGGTTTTTGATGCGGACTTGTGCGGTGTTACTACGGTTATAGTGAATGGGAGTTCGGTGATCAGTTTGTGCAAATATAAAGCGCTGGAAAAGCCAAGGTATCCGCCGTATGTGTACTGCGCAGCTGTGAACGCGTCTCTAATCGGATTCTCCGAGTATACCCCACGCTTCAGGCGAATGATCCTGCCAGACTTGCTTAGCCTGCTCAGCGTTGTCCTCAGGGTAAATTTATCGCAAAGGCGTAGGCCCTCCAGTGTTTCAAGCGCGGCGATGCCTTCTGGTGAATTCTGGATCGCTCTCACCAGCCTTTCTGTTCTGTTATCCATAAGTAGATAATAAACAATATGTTTATTTAAACCTTTTGCTTATTGGGCAGGCATTTTTTAAAATGGTGAATTTCTAAACCCGAAGCAGAAACCAACGAATTTCGTTGCGTATTTGTCTTAGCCATAGTAACCCCGATTAAACGTATTTTGTTGCATTCGAACCCCGATTTTCAGTAGCTATTATCCTCCCAGAATTTATATAGACACCGGATTCGGTTTTAATAGAAGGAAAATAGAAGATAAGGAAAATAAGGAAGAGCTGGACAGAATAAGAAATGAATTGCAAAAAGACCAAGAAAGGAGAGTGAAACGAGAAGTAGAAGGAGAGAAGGTGAGGAAGGCAGAGGCAGAGCTTGCTGAGGACATAAAAAGAGGGGGAGAACACCCAAGAGTCAAGAGAAATGGATTTTGGCACAATTTAAAGGAGGCACTCGGAATTAAAGATTAAAGATGTGAATATAAAACTATTCTTTTAATATACAGGGTATGGAAAGATTACCTAATGTAGCTAAAAACATAACTACTTTTGATAAGGTGACTTCAATAGCTAGACTAACTGAAGATGCACCGCAATTCTTTTCTGTAGTGCAGAATTGGTATGATGTCCTTATTTTTTATTTTGGAGGATGTAAAAATCAGTTCACACTCAAATTCAGGAGCGGATATGAAACTAAGATTACAAAATTAAATGATTTGCTTACAATCTTTGAGCATGGAGAAGTACAGAAAGACCTTATTAAATCACTTAAAGTTCCTATCAAGATAGGGAAAAACAGAGTAACATTTAACTGTGGTGGCCGGTATATTAATTTTTATTACAAAAAAGAGGAGCAACTGCTCGGAGCTATCTCTGCAATTAAATCCACATTTTTAAAAAATGAATATGGATGGTTAGAAGTAAATAACAAAGTCGTTTTGGATATTGGAGCGCATATTGGCGATACAGGAATTTATTTTGCATTAAAAGACGCTTATCATGTCTATTGTTTCGAACCGTATCCTTATTCGTATAGATTAGCAAAAAGGAATATAGGATTAAATAATTTGAAAGAGAAAATTACTGTTTATAATGAAGCTTGTGGAGGACGAAATGGCAATATAATTTTAGATCCAAAATATAGTAGTACAGGAGGCAGTAACTTAAAAAACTTCGAACGTGGAACTCGCATCAAAATTGAAACCCTTGATAATATAGTTAAAAAATTGGAACTTAGAGACGCAGTACTGAAATTAGATTGTGAAGGGTATGAATATGGTATCATACTAAAATCAAAGAACAAGACACTTAGAAGCTTTGAAAGCATAATATTGGAGTATCACTATGGCTACTTAAATCTTCAAAAGAGGTTGAGGGCAGCAGGTTTTAAGGTGTGGCATAATGGCCCACGAAAAAGCATAAACTGTTACGCAAAGAGATTCAAGATGACGAATGGTTTAATGTTTGCAGAAAGACTGCCGATGATGTCATAGTGAAGGTATAGGAACGAAGGGAGTAGGAATCTCAATAATAACAATATGAGAGAGCGAAATTGAAATTGAGGCTACGTTTAAACTGAAGTTGAATACAGAAATGAATATAAGGGCTTGCGAAGCTAAGAAATCATGACAGAACTGCACAGGAATGACAAGATAAAGATAATCGTAGTGTTGGCGATTATCGTAGGGCTTATTTTCTTCACGTTTTTGACGATAGGAATATTGGTCTTCGGAGGAATTATATTCTTGTATCTATGGATATTCTACAAAGGGATACGTCAGAAAATCGAAAATATTGGAGTGCCAGGAGCGGCGGCAAGGAACGCTATGGCAGCCAAGAAGCGATACATGGCAAGAAGGAAGAAGTTTCCGGTTGCATACGGAAGACACCCATTTACAGGGAGCAGAGTGAGGGGATTTAGATGTTGTAGTGCCCAAAAATTCGGGAATTTAGGAACTTGTGTTTTGTCGTCGTATTTTTCACTGTATCATAAATTCTATAACTGTTGCTGCAAGAAGATACACATATGCTAATACGTGAGATCTTCTTAAAATGGGCCCGCGGAGAATCGGACTCCGGATTTCCTCCGTGTGAAGGAGGCGTCTTACCATTCGACTACGAGCCCAAACATGATAAACCATTGCAGTAAGAGATGCAGGCAGAGGGATATATAGCTGTATGCTACTGTACTACTTATCTGTCGGCATTCCCTGCTGTTTACTATAGCATATAAACCTTAACTCCGAATAGAATTTAGCGATTATGCAGCCAATACGAGAGAATTCAATATGTTTGTGAACGTTTGATAATCGTTAAATTAACGATTATGTTTAAGTTGTAATTGCAAATAATC
>JAJYIA010000040.1 GCA_021796295.1 Microcaldota archaeon | reverse complement strand
GGAAGAAGGAGGCCTCGAGGAAAAGGCAAAATGGTGGGGCGGAAAAGACGTATTCATAGAACTCGTGAAGAGACATCCGCCGATAGCAGGCTACAGCCCCAAGGAAGAAGGAGGCCTCGAGGAAAAGGCAAAATGGTGGGGCGGAAAAGACGTATTCATAGAACTCGTGAAAAGCTTTCCGCAGATAGCAGGCTACAGCCCTAAGGAAGAAGGAGGCCTCGAGGAAAAGGCAAAATGGTGGGGCGGAAAAGACGTATTCATAGAACTCGTGAAGAGACATCCGCCGATAGCAAGTTACAGTCCTGGCAACCTTGAAGATACAAGAAGAGCGATCATGGTTGATAAGGATATGTTTGTTGCTCTCGCATGCAAGTCCCCGGTATTTGTTGGGTTTTCTGCGGAAGGGAATATAATACCCAGGCTTAGATATGCAAAATCTCTTGGTATGAAAATACTATCAATCGAAGATCATTTAAAAGTACTCAAAGGCAGTAAATCTGAATTTATAAAAAACCTGCACGGCATAGGCGCTGAAAATTCTAAGTATGAAGAATTCAGGAATAACGTAATAGAAAGCCTGCAGGATGCCAGAAAAGCATACATAGAATCTCTGGGTGGAGATCCGGCAGATCCAGCATATGCGGCGCTAATCAAGAAGAATGCTCCCAGGTTCATTGACGGCCTTGCGAAGAAGGGCCTGCCTGCTGATCTGGAAGAATTCCTCAACTTCAGGGAGAATGCGATAGCAAATTAAGTCTTTACTGCTCCACCATCGTGCTGCCGTTGTTGTCCTTGTCCCTGTTAAGCATATATATACGGCTGTTAGCAACATCCTTCAGCTGCTCGTCGTGCGTTATTATGAACACCTGCTCTGCGTAGTTCTGTATGCTGCCGCCGAATATCCTTACGAGCTTGCCTATGCCGTTCTGGTCTATGTTGTGCGTCGGCTCGTCTAGTATGAGCCACCTCAGGTTCGGCACAAGCACCATTGAGAACGCTATACGCATGCACATGCAGGCTATGCTGCGCTCGCCTCCGCTCGCTATGGATTCTACGTTTTCCCAGCGCTCCCCGAGCTCGTGGTGCGTCTTGAGCTTGAGCACATAGTCGTTTTCTTCCACTTCAAGGACTATGCCAGTATAGTCCATATAAGGGTATAGGTCAGGCCATGCTTCCTGCATGGCATTGTTTATCGAGTCTATGAGCGCAGTTCTGAGTTCCCTCTGCGCATCACGCAGCGCATTCCTGAACCTTGCCATGTTTTCCATTGCGCCCTTCCTTGATTCTATCTCGGCGCGCACAACCCTCAGCCTTTCTACGCCCTTCCTCTTCTCCTCCTGCTGCTTCATGTTCTCTGATATTGACTTGAGGCCTGAGGCCAGAGCCTCAGAAAGCCTTGCCACTGCAGAGCTTGCATCTGTGAATGAGCTGTGCGCATGCTCAAAATCACTGCCGCTCACATTAATGGGCAGCAGGTCTTCCCTCTTCCCTTTTATGAGCAATTCAAGCCTTGTGCGCTCGGCCCTGTGCACCTCATATCTCTCAGAGGACTCCTTCTCGCTCTTCAATCCATGAAGTATATCCTGCGCCTCAGAAAGCGCCTTTGCCGAATTCTCAACAAGGGCCTCGAGCCTGCCGCACTCCCCTGATAGCCTTTCAAGCTCTGCCGATGCAGACCCCTGCTCCTTCTCCAGGCTTTTATACCTCTCCATCGAGATCTCTGCAGCATGAACCTTTGCAAGCTCCTCCTCGAGTGCCTTAAGGCCTTCGCGTATAGATTTAGCCTTGGCTGTCTTCTCTGATTCCTGCCTCTTAAGCCCTTCAGCAGCGCCCTTTCTGGCTTCTATAAGGCCGAGCCTTGTAGATTCTGAGATAGACTGCTCGCAGAGCGGGCATGTGCCGCTATGCCCCTCAAGCTCACGCAGCCATTTATTGACATCCCTGAGGCCTGCCCCGGCATACGCCGCATCTTTAGTAAGCCTCTCAAGCATATCCTCATGCTCCTTTATGAGCCTTTCAATATCAATGCCGGCTTTGCCTTTAAGCGCCTTTTCAAGCATATCGCGCTCACTGCGCTGCTTTGAGAGCTGCTCAAGCCTCTCCTCCATCTTGCTTCTCATGCCCGAGCCTAGCCTTAGTGCATCCCTCGCGCGCTTCTCATTATCCTTGAGCATCCTGAGCTCATCTTCGCCCTTTTTTATAAGCCCTTCAAGCACATCCTGGCTTCTCAACTTCTTGCTGCCGAGCCTTTCGAGCTCTTCGCCTATCGCCTTCTGCCTTGCACTGAGCGACTCCAGCTCTCTTTCAAGCGCTATCCTCTTCGCGTACGCCTCGCCTAGCCTCTTAAGTTCATTGCCCCTCTCCACTGCATAGGCCTTCCTGGCATTAAGCTCCTTCTCCATCGAGAACCTCTCCTGTGCAAGCTTCCTTCCCTCTTCCTCGAGCGAGCCGAGCTGAGCCTCTAAGCCTGCCGCGTCTAAGCTTTTCACGAGCCTCTCCTCGTCCTCTGTCATGTCGCGAAGCTTGTTTATGAGCGCCGTGGTGTTCTCCTGTGCCGTTGTAAACCTGTCTAGCCCTAGAAGAGTGTCTATCTCCTTCTTGCGCTCTGAAGCCCTAAGCTGCATGAAGTAGTCGAGGTTGTTCTGCTCTGAATAGATGGCACGCGAGAATAGGTCGTAATCCACCTTAAGCGCCTTGGCTATCTCCTCGCTCACGCGCTGCGGCTGCGATTGTACATACGAGCCGTTCTTCTCAAGCCGAGCCTTTGCCGAGCCCTCTCTCGCTATGCTCCTCTCCACTATATATTTGTCTTTGTCTATTGTGAAGGCAAGCCTTACAGATGCGCCCTGGATCTGCCTAGGCCTGTTCCTTATTATGTCATTTGTGTTTACGCGCCTGACCTTTACTGCAGGGAACGTTCCGAAGAGCGCAAAAGATATCGCATCCATAACTGAGCTCTTTCCTGCCCCCATCTGCCCTATGAGTATGTTGGTGCCCTTTGAGAATGTGAACAGGCTTTTTTCGTGAGTCTTCCAATTGGTGAGCTCTATTGAATTTATCACATCATCGCCTCAGGCATACGAGAGCGCACCCCCTCTACATATTATGCTGCCTATTCTTTTATACCTTTCCGCTCTTGATCAGGCGCCGCCAAGCGTGACGATAAGATCTGTGATAAAGCCGAAGAGAAGGCCTATGAATATGGCGCTCATAAGCATTGTGTTTGACGTTTGCCTTGCCGCTACGGAGTACATGAGCAATATCACGTAGATAAGCGCACCTCCGGCGAACGCCAGAAACAGGACGTATAAGAACTGCGATACGTAAAGGCTTCCTACCAGTGTTCCGAGGAAGGTGGGGCCTCCGCCTATCATCCCGATCCTGACAAGAAAGCCTAAAGACGGCCTTTTTTCCTCTCCTGCGAGTGGCCCCAGAATGCCGAAGCCCTCTGTGGCATTGTGTGCTGCAAACCCTACTATGAGCACAAGCGCAAGGGCTATGACCCCTGAGGCATACGACTGGCCTATAGCAAGTCCCTCGCTGAAGTTGTGCGCGCCTATGCCTACTGCAATCATCGTGGCAAGCCTGTACCTGTTAATGCCAATGCCGTCTCTTCCTGCCAGCGTGCTCTCAAGCTGCACCTCTGTCTTTGCATGGCCGCGCATGTACCTGCTTTCGTATAACGCAAGGCCTATAAGACCCAGGGCTATGCCAATGAACATTATCGCCAGAAGAATGGCCGCATATGAAACCGCAGCAGTGCCTGCCTGGACCTTCAGGGCAGAGCCTGCAACCACGCCCCATGCACTGCTTAAGACGTCTATGACAAGAAAGACGAGTATACCTATTGCCAGTGCATTCAGGAATGCCCGCCTCTTCTGGCTGGCCTTCATCAGAATTACCGGAAAGCCCAGAAAGATTGTAAGGCCTGCAAACGCCCCCAGTATTAGCAGCTGCGCATAATTTACCACCGACTTACCCCCTTCTGCGACCACACCAGGCGTTCATATAAGCCATGCCTCTAACAGAACAGCCATACTCAGCATATGCCCTAAAAACAACCACTGAGAACATTTGATAACCAAGTTATATAAAGCTTGGCGCCACTTCCGTATACAAAAATCGCAGTCGAAATGCCTTTCGAAAATTATTACAAACAAATAAATACCATTCCGACAGATTGTAATAAAAGCCCCTATAATATATACGGACTGCAAGCGCTCCGATCGTCTAGTCCGGTCAAGGACACGGCCCTCTCAAGGCCGGAACTCGGGTTCAAATCCCGATCGGAGCAAACCAGATTTGGGGTTATATATAAAAGCCTCAAATGTCCCCCCTATTTTGTCGTCGAAGCAAAAGTCTGTCTTCGGTAAATTTTGTGTTTCTTGAAGCCATGATTCTAACATAGTTTTAGCATGGAGAGGCGTGAGGTTTATTAGGACGTGGCTCTTTTGTAACTCTGTTTTATGAGTGTTAATAAGTAAGGCAAGCTATCCATTTCAGAAATAGATATCTCGTAATCTCCATTTCCCCAGTGTCCTATGTTTCTAACATTTCTTGCCAAATTTTTTCTATCTCTAAGTTCTCCTTTTCTGAGATTTAGCCAAAGTTTAATGCCCTTCTTCTGAGGTCTGACATCGACAAAATTGGCATCTTTTATTTTGAAGGCAATATATTTCGCCTTTGGTTCTTTAACCACGTGTCTATTCAAACCATAAATTTTTCTCTCTAGTTGTTCATATAATTTTCTTGTTTCTTTAGGAAACTCGGCAAGTTTCAAAGTTTCCGAAGTTCCGCTAACTCTGCTACCATCAGGCTCATTCTCTGTTGCAATATCCACAATCCTCTTTATCACATCTTCGGTGTGATAGTCTCTCTTAATTACAACGGGTCTACTTCTATTTCCCTCTGGCATATACAAAGATAAAATTAAGCTTTCGAGTTCTCCACCGTGTTCTCTGGTGTTTAGTGTGGCAAAGGAAAAAGTGTCCCATTTTCCTTTGTGCCTATCTCTCTTATGGTCTTTAATTCTTGTGAATAAATCAGTTCCAGTTGCTTTTCCTATATAGTACAATTCGCCTTTATCGAATAAAGCATATATCCCATACTTGTTTCTTAATAATTGTCTAATTTTTATCTTAGTAAAATCGTTATTTATAGCAGTTGAAGGTATCTGATCGTAGAATCCGCTAACAATATCAATGTTTACTCTTTTTGGCATATAAATCATACATCCATAATCCTTTTAACACTACCTTCTCTTTTGCTCCAATCTCAGTTAAGACCATACGCTCATTATCGTAGAGTATTGCATTTATACGCCTGAGTATCATTAATGCGTGTTCTACAGAATATTTGTATTCCTTCAATCTTTCATGCATCAACCAGTATTTGTGTGCAACTATCTCAGCGCCCTTATAAGCGAGCACTTTGCGTCATGCATGAATGGCTCTCTGCCAAGGCTTTCCAGCTCCGCACTAAGCCTTGCCTCTTCAGATGTGGAGAACGCCTCGAGCCTTACGTCCTTTATGCCAAGAAATTTAACTGCTATCTCTACGTCAGAGCTCATAAAAGCAGTATCTCCCTGTATTATGTACGAGTCAAACACACCCGTATTGGCTATTTTTGTCATCTTCACGTAAGGCTCGGAAAGGTTAGACGTGAGTATAAGCCTGTGCTCATTATGTTCTGCAGGCACGCCGAGCCTCTTCACGTCTATAGGCTCGAGATTGACTGGTACCCCCTTGGCTATGGCCTTTGCCCTTTTCACCTGGAGCCTGCCGTTCTCCCTTTCAAGCCCTTCCCTGCTTCTGAAGCCTATGCTTTCAAACTGCTTTATAAGTGCATTGTATATGCCACTTCCGAATGACTTCCCACTGGTAAGTGCCTGGAAGACAACGCCCATGGCTCCGCAGTCGTTATGCGTCGCAATATAAATGCCCTTCTTTAGCTCATTCTTTCTGAGCGCCTCCCTTACGAGATCCAGAATGGGGGTTAAATTGGCTCCTGCGTTCCTGATAAAGAGCGTATTCCCGTCGTTGTACTTCGAGTCCAGATACTCGTTCAGCCTTCTGTCCATGCACGATATCACAAGTCTTTCCATAAAAAAACCTTTAAGGCCTAAGCCTGTTGATCATCCTTGGGAATGGTATTGCATCGCGTATGTGCTCCAGATCAAGAAGCCATTTAATGAGGCGCTCCATTCCAAGTCCGAAACCCGCATGCGGCACAGAGCCGTATCGCCTGAGGTCTATCCACCAGCCGTATTTCTCTATGTCGAACTTCATGCCCTTGGCGCGCTCTATATCTGCCATACGCTCAATAAGCTCGTCAAGCCTCCATATGCGCTCGCTTCCGCCTATGATCTCTCCGTGGCCCCGCGGCGCCTGCATGTCCGAGCACACCACAGTCCTGGTGTCCTTCTTATCAACTGGCATAT
The DNA here is from genome assembly GCA_021796295.1 of Microcaldota archaeon. Taxonomy (GTDB): domain Archaea; phylum Micrarchaeota; class Micrarchaeia; order Micrarchaeales; family CABMGC01; genus JAJYIA01. Next base: position 1,187 of record JAJYIA010000040.1, on the reverse strand, counting down.
AAAAGGGCTTTATCCCTTTGGGCCAATTGTATACGAATATTGGCTTCTCCTCCTCTGCAGTGAGCGCCTTCTCATCATCGCTTCCAAGGTCATCGCCCCATTCCTTTCGTATGCCTTTCTCATTGAGCGTTTCTATAGCCTCTGTGTAGCTTATCCTCCTGAAAGGCGGTCTTATCCCAACAAGCCATTTCCTGTCAACTCCAAGGCTTTCAAGGATTTCGCCGTTGTGTTTGACGAGCATCTGGGCTATGCTGCTTACAAGTTCCTCCTGAAGCCTCATGCTCTTTGCGTTGTCGTAATGGGCCATCTCGGGCTCAAGATGCCAGTATTCGGCAAGGTGCTTTGTAGTCCTTGACTTTTCCGCTCTGTAGGAAGGCGCAAGTGAGTATACCTTGCCAAGGGAAAAGACCATTGCCTCTGCGTAAAGCTGAGACGACTCGGTCATGTACGCCTTTTTGCCGAAGTATTCTATTTCAAAGAGGTCAGCGCCTGTCTCTCCGCCTGCCTCTGTTATAAGCGGCGGGCTTATCTCATAGAAGCCCTTCCTGTCTAAAAAGCTCCTGCTGTATCTCAGTATTGCAGACCTCGCCTTCATTATCTGTATCATGCGCTGGCTCCTGAGCCACAGGTGCCTCTTGTCAAGGAGAAGCTCGGTGCTCTGATACTCTGATATAGGGAAGGGCTCCGATCTCTGCACAAGCCTGAGCCTTGAGGCTATTATATCCATGCCCGAAGGCGATCTCGCATCGCTTTTTTCATAGCCTTCTACCTCGACACTTGACTCAACCGTGGAATCTACTGCTGCCTTCCACGATTCTTCATCCACGGCGTTTTTCTTTATTACTACTTGCGTAATGCCTTCGTTCTTCCTTAAGACAAGAAACATCACGCCTCCGCTGTGCCTCTTCCTATGTATCCAGCCTTTGAACCGCTTCTTTTTTGTTGCCGCTTGATGTTCCATCAAACCACTGCATAGCCTGCATACTGTACCCATGGCAAAAACACATGGCATCTGCGCTGGCCTTTTGGTTTGAGCTGCAACTAATGGCTATAACCTATGGATATCGATGGTCATGTGTTATGAGGCGCCTGCTTCATATGCTATATACAATTGATAATACTTATCCAATTAAGATTATTAAATTCTTCTTTTCTGTTAAGTAAAGTTCCTAAGGTTACATAAGATC
>JAJYIA010000039.1 GCA_021796295.1 Microcaldota archaeon | reverse complement strand
CCCTATTGTAGGGTATAATTATAAAAACCCATTGCTGATTTTGTGACGATAAAGTAAAAGGATAAAAGTTATTCCCTACAAATTTATGGAGTTAAGGTTACAAACTATGAAAAGGGCAATGTGAGTGTGGTAAATTCCATAACAGGCAGGACAATATATGTGATAAAATCCGGCTTTAGCTTCCCTACTGCAATAGCAGTATCCCCTAATGGCACATATGCTTATGTTGCAAATGTAAACATAACCAACGTAAGCACAAGCAACTATTCAAGCAATGTAGTAGTGTTGGATACAGTTACAGATATGGTGGTAGGCACGGTATCAGGTAATTTTTCAGACCCGGGAGGCATAGCCTTCTCGCCGACTGGCACATATGCGTATGTAACAAACATTGCTTCGAACGAAGTTGTGATAATAGACACTGCTGCAAAGAGCGAAGTAGGAAAGGTGAAGGGCAGGTTTTACGACCCTACAGGTGTGGCGTTTTCGCCTGACGGCTCATATGCATACGTTACGAATGAGGCATCTGATAGTGTTGCGATAATATACACGGCTACAAATGAGGTAAGCAATGAAATAACAAAGGGTTTCCTTGCGCCTGCTGGGGTTGCATTCTCGCCATCAGGCGCATATGCATATGTGGCGAACTGGGCTGCTGAGAATGTAGTGATAATAAATACCACTACAGATACAGTTGTCGGCTCTGTGACTCATGGCTTCCTGGAGCCTATAGGCATAGCATTCAGGTGACAAATCCGGTGGCATATATATAATAAGTATTCAGGCCAGATTACCTTCATGATTGTTCTAGGGCTTGAGAGCAGCGCACACACATTCGGGGCAGGCGTAGTCAAGAACGGCAGGGTGCTTGCCAACGAGAAGAGCATGTACAGGATAGGCAGCGGAGGCATGATCCCTGCAAAGGTGGCAAGGTTCCATGCTGAGAATGCACGCTTTGTTATTGAAAAGGCACTGGAAAGCTCCGGGCTAGGCTTTGTAGACATAGAAGGCATAGGCTATACAAAAGGACCTGGCCTGGGACCTTGCCTTCAGGTTGCACAGCTTTACGCAAAAACGATGGCAAGAAGGCTGAAGGTAGGAATTGCACCGGTAAACCACTGCGTAGCTCATATAGAGATAACGAGGCATACCGAAGGGCTCAGGGATCCGGTCATGCTCTATGTCAGCGGGGGCAATTCGCAGATACTGAAGCTTGTGGAGACGCCGTATCTCCATTACAGGGTCATAGGAGAAACGCTTGACATAGGCGTAGGCAACATGCTGGATGCGTTTGCAAGAAAGATGGGCCTTGATCCGGCATGGGGCTCGAGCGTGGAAAGGTGCGCTGATAAAGGCAGATACATAAAACTGCCTTACAATGTGAAGGGCATGGACTTCTCGTTCACAGGTCTTCTTACAAAGGCCTCGGGCCTGATTGAGCATAAAGAAAGTAACGACCTCTGCTTCTCGCTGCAGGAGACCTCATTCTCGATGCTCTGCGAGGCTACAGAAAGGGCTCTGATGCTTACAAAGAGCAGAGAGATAGGCCTCTGCGGAGGGGTTGCGCAGAACAAAAGGCTTGCCGATATGCTCAGGGCAGTTGCGGAGGAGCATAATGCCAGGTTCGGATGTGCGCCGAATGAATTCAATGCCGACAACGGAGCCATGATAGCCTATGTGGCTGAGAAGATGCTTGCATCGGGATTTTCAATAGGTCCTGAAGGCTGCGATGTGAAGCAGAGATACAGGTCTAATGAGGCCAGGGTCTTTAGATAGTGTTTCAATGAGGCTTATAGGAGAGGGCGCCGAGGCAAGGATCTATGCAGGAACAATCCTGGGCTTTGGAATGGCTATAAAGACAAGGCATAGAAAAAATTACAGGATAGAAATATTAGACTCTGAGCTGAGAAGGCTGCGCACAAGAAACGAGGCAAGGATAATGCTCAGGCTCGCGGGCTCAGGCATAAGGGTGCCTAGGCTCTTTGCAGTAGGGCGCTTCTCCATATACATGGAGATGCTGGATGGAATACTTCTCAGGGATGCAGATATATATGCATCGCACATGCACAGCGCCGGGGTAATGCTTGGCAGGATGCACAGCCAGAATGTTGCCCATGGAGATTTTACCCCCGCAAACCTTATGCTGTGTGGCAGGGGGCTTTACGCCATAGACTTCGGGCTCTCGATGATGGGCAACAGCACAGAGGAGAAGGCCATAGACCTGCTTCTGATGAAAAGGGCGGTTGATCCAAAGCTCTACAAAAGCTTCATAAAGGCCTATTCCGGGTCTGCAGGTGCAGCTGACATAATAAAGAGGTCTGAAGAGATGGAAAGGCGCGGCAGATACCAGGTCAGGACTCTTGCCGCAGTATAGCCTAGGTGCCTGAGCTCCATGAAGCCATATACGCCTTCTGCGCCTTGGTAAGCGTGTCTATGCGCGTATCCATGGTGCGCAGTTTGGCCTTTGCTATGCGCATGTCTATATCTTCGAATACATTATAGACACGGGGCTCGAGGTTCCTGTTCCTGCAGAGAAACACTGCAGAGAGGAACTGGTTTGAAAAGCTGAGGTCCATGACCTCGCTGGGATGCCCTTCGGCAGAGGCAAGATTTACAAGCCTGCCCTCTGAGAGCAGGTATATCTTTTTCCCGCCTTTCAGCGTATATTCTGTAAGATTGTTGCGCAGCTGCCTTTTTGTTGATGATAGCCTTCCAAGGCCCTTTACATCTATCTCTACATCGAAGTGGCCTGAATTGGAAAGTATGCTGCCATTCTTCATGTTCTTCATATGCGTTGCAGTTATGACATCTCTGTCGCCGGTTGCGGTTATGAAGAGGTCGCCTTTTGCCGAGGCATCGCACATGGGCATGACCTCGAAGCCGTCCATGACAGCCTCAAGAGCCTTGTATGGATCTACCTCTGTTACTATGACCTTTGCGCCAAGGCCGTGCATGCGCATGGCTATGCCCCTGCCAACCCAGCCATAGCCTGCCACAACTACCCTCTTGCCAGCTATAAGCACGTTTGTAGCGCGCATTATGCCATCTGCTGTGCTCTGGCCTGTGCCATACCTGTTGTCGAAGAGGTATTTTGTGTGGGCGTTGTTCACTGCTATTACTGGATACCTTAACACGCCTTGCCTCTCCATCGCCTTGAGCCTTGTCACCCCTGTCGTAGTCTCTTCTGTGCCGCCTATGATGCTTATGCTTTTGTAGTCCTGATGAAGCGCGGCGTGAAGGTCTGCGCCGTCGTCTATCACTATGTCGGGCGCAGTCTTCAGGATTTTCTTTATGCTGTTATTGTATTCGCTGCTACTTTCGCCCCTGCGTGCAAAGACGCCTATGCCTTCCTTTGCCAGCGCCGCAGCGACATCATCCTGGGTAGACAATGGATTGGATGCCGCAAGGTTTACCATAGCACCCGCATGCTTAAGCACCCTGGCCAGAGCTCCTGTCTCTTTTGTTATGTGCAACAGCGCAGCTATTCTCATGCCTTTTAGCGGCCTAGATTCACCTACCTCGGCCCTGAGCATCATGAGGGTAGGCATATGCTGCTCTGCCCATCCGAGGCTCTTGACTCCCTGCGCAGCCATGCCGATGTCTTTTATGGAATAAGCCATATGAACACGCTTTGGCTACAGCTCTCCGACCCTTCTCTTCTGAGCCCTCTTTATTCTCTTACGCCTCTTCTTTACCCATTTCCAGCGCATCCTTCCCTTCTTTTTCCATTTTCTAGGTATACTTCCCAATAAAACACCATTATGTAAAGATGGTTTAAGATATGCAGGCGATGTATTTATAATACTGTATGCGCCCTTCTGTTGTGTGTGTTATGTTAAGGCTAATTGATAATACCTTGCCTCGTAGATAAATATGTGGATTATAGGCGAAGATGAAGCTTGAGAAAGAGAAGACTGCGCTGGTTGTTATTGATATGCAGAAGAGTATAGCCAGGATGGACAGAAAGCTAGAGCCTTATGCTTTGGAAGAGATTGTAGGCAATGTATCGAGGCTTGCTAAGGCATTCAGGCAGGCTCTCCCGTATTCCTTGTACATGTGCTTTTTCATGACGGGAAGGATGCGCTGAGGCCTCTGGCTGAGAGTGCTATGCATTGGAATGCTTCTAAGATGCTACAGGATCATGCCGACTTTGTAGACGAGCTGGACGTGCCGATACCGACATAGTCATAACGAAGAGACAGTGGGGCGCCTTCTACGGCACAGAGATGGACCTTCAGCTCAGGAGAAGGCATATAAAAACGGTTGTGCTGTGCGGCATTTCGACAAATATAGGAGTTGAGACAACGGCAAGGGAGGCGTATCAGCATGGGTATAACCAGGTCTTCGCCATAGATGCTATGGGAGCACTGAGCAAAGAAGAGCACGAATCAGCGCAGAAATTCATATTCCCGAGGATAGGGCTTATAAGGACCACTGCGGAGATTCTGGGCATGATGGCTTAGGTTCTTAAACGTGACGTCCTCCCGCGAATAAATCCGTGGGCTTCCAGCTTCATCCATATTCCGCTGCGAAGTCTCCTTCTGCGGAATATCTAATCTACGAAGCGTTTAGTTCCTCGTTCCACGACACGACTTGCATACCCCTTTTACGGCATGTATAGGTCGCAGTCATACAGAGGCGTAACTTCCCCCCTTGTCCAGGGATAGCGCATCTGCGTTGTTGAGTGATTTTGGTTTTACGCCAGTTGGCAACCCAAACAGGATATTTCACGAGAGTATTATGGTGGCAAAAGTTTATATGCATTCGTTCTCATCTCCTATCTAAAGGATAGGAGTTTTCCCGCTATGTATTTATAATTATAACATGCGTATAGTATGTGGTAGTTAGGATGGCAAAGCCCTTAGGCATTATAGCTTTTTTAGCAGTGCTGGTCATAATGGCTGTACTGCTCGTTTTATACGGCCACATTCTGGGTGTAGGAGCTAAGAAGAATGCGGTGACAACTACGCTGCATTCAACTACAACAGTGCCAAAGCAGAATTCCACAAGTACATACCAGCAGACAACTACAACAGTATACAACACAGGCGGCTATGACTGCATCTCTAACTATTCTACAGTAGAGATATTCAACGGGGATTTCGGATTCGGCACATATGAGGGGTGGAATACGACAGGCCCGGGATTCGGCAGTGCGCCGCTCAACATAACCTATGCAGATAATCACAGCGGGTATTACAGTGCACCGTGGTCGAATTACGAGGGCGGCTACTTTGCAACGACCTATCACGGAGGGCTTGCGCTCCAGCCGGGCAATATAACATCGATGCCATTCTTAGTAACAGAGCCGTATCTTAACTTCAAGATCATTTCGCCTGCGAACAACCAGATCTATGTGCAATTGCTTGAAGACGGAAAGCCCATAGACACCATACGATACAACACGCTTGGTGGGCAGGGCATTAACTCCTCAAGCGAGTTTGCCAATGCGAGCATTCCCCTTATAGGAGTGCTCTGCAAGAATGTCAGCATAAGGGTAGTATCAGGGGTTGTAGGTACTATCTCCACAGAGTATGAGATCGTAGCTGTAGGGGATTTCAGGCTGAGCAAAACGCCTCTGCAGACTGCAGGCATAATAGTAAACCAGACAGTATAGGAGTTCCTGCGTGGCAGCAGAGAGGGGAGGCATTGAAGGGCAGGCTTTTTGTTTATAATACGCTTTCAAGGTCAATGGAGGAGTTCAAGGCGAGCGACAACAATAAGGTAAACATGTTTGTCTGCGGTTCAACAGTATACGATGACGCGCACCTCGGGCATGCTAAAACATACATTGATTTTGATGCCATTGCAAGGTGGCTCAGGCATCTGGGCTATGCCCTCACATACGTGCAGAACATAACAGATGTAGATGATAAGATAATAGCTAGGGCGAGAGAGAGCGGCGAGGACCCCTTTGAGCTTGCAAGAAGATATGAGCAAAGGCTTCTTGAGGATCTGGAAGTCATTCGTGCCAGGGATAGCGTGGACAAATTTCCAAGGTCGCACGATTACATGGAGAGCATAGAGATGCAGATACAGCTGCTCGCCGAGAAGGGCTATGCCTATGTTGCAAACGGGAATGTTTATTATGATGTGGACAGGTTCAAGGATTATGCGAGGCTTTCGGGCATGAAGATAGAGGAGCTCAAAAGGCACAGGATAGAGGCCGATGAGGAGAAGAGGCATACATACGACTTTGCTCTCTGGAAGGCGGCTAAGGCAGGCGAACCCTCATGGACCATCAATCTTGTATATAACGGCAAAAGGGAAAAACTCAGCGGCAGGCCGGGATGGCACATTGAAGATACCGCAATAACCTATGCCCTCTTCGGCAAGCAGTATGACATACACGGAGGCGCAATAGAGCTGCTCTTCCCGCACCACTCAAACGAGATAGCGCAGGCAGAGGCTGCATTCGGGGTCAGGCCCTACGTGCGGTACTGGCTCCATTCAGGCGTGCTCAACATACGCGGCGAGAAGATGAGCAAGAGCCTGAACAACTTCATAACGGTAAGGGAGGCGCTTAAGAAGCATTCGGCTGAGGCCATAAGGCTTATGGTGCTCTCTACACACTACAGGAAGGAGATAGAGTATAGCGAAGGGCTTATGCATGAGGCTGAGAAGAAGCTTGCATACCTCTATTCCTCGCTGGGCGTATTTTACAATGCAAGGGAATCAGGAGCAAAGAAGAATGATGTCCATGAAGCAGCAGATGCATTCGAGAAAGAGTTCTGCGATGCGATGAACAGGGATTTTGACACCCCGTTGGCTATAGGGCGCCTCGTAGCGTTTGTGGCAAGGCTCAGGAAGATTGCAGAGGAAGGTGATGTGGATCAGGAAGGCAAAAGATACGCTGTGGAAAAGGTGCTCGGGCTTGCAAAGGTTATAGGCATGCTCGGAGAAGATACTTATAAGAGGAAGGTGCCGGATGACGCACTCAGGCTGATTTCAGAAAGGGAGGCATTTAGAAATGCAGGCAACTTCAGGGATGCAGACAGGATAAGGCTTGCGCTCAGCGAAAGGTATGGAATAGCCGTAGAGGACGCTGATTACGGCACTGTGTGGTATTACAAGAGTGCATAGATGGATGGCTAAGCCGGCGCTTCTGCTGAAGGCTGCGAAGACTTCTGCCTTCTGCCTGATTTTGCGTTTGCAAAAAGCAGGAGCACATCCTCATCCTTATCAGATTCGATCCACGCCTTGATATACAGGGAGAGGTTGCGCAAAGGTCTCGAATACCTGTCTGTGAAGCTGTACATGCCCTCTTCATGCTTCAGTATGCCGACGCTTACCCCGAAATCAAGGTAGCGCTTCCATGTGGCTGTAGGAAGCTCGCCGCCGCAGTCCCTGAGCCTGAGGCTCCCTGCCTTCTTGACCCTGTACAATGCAGATGCAAACCTGTACGCCTTTGTCTCGTTGCTGAAATATACCTTGGCAAGCTCCTTCACGCTCGGGTCTTTGAGCTTTTCCTTGAGCGGGGCATCCTCGAATTCCCAGTATTTTATTGCCATATGAGAGACCTGCAGACATTGCTTATTATATGCATAGAAAGCCTTATTATCTTTTGCAGATACGCTAAACGAATTTATCTTGTGCCAGAGAATGGGCGTAACCGGAAACTATCAATGTTGTGTGTTTACGTTGTAAAATGGCCAACTACTGAATTCCCAATGATCTTTTACCCATACATATTTCTCGTATTAATGGATGCGGCCTTTAATCTTCGGGACACCAAATCCTTTCTCGGTTTTTTTAAAAGATACGCATACTTCACTACCCAATTTCTGATTCCCCACCTGGACATCTTGACACCATCGTGTT
>JAJYIA010000038.1 GCA_021796295.1 Microcaldota archaeon | reverse complement strand
AGACGGCCAGATGAACATGCCTTCATTCATAGATCCTGTCAACGATTTCAAGATAGCCGTAAGGAAGCCCGCTGTAGGCGCACCTTCAAAGAAGCCTGTTGAGAAGGCGCCTGAAAAGGCTCCTCCCCCGAAGGCGGCGAGGCATGCGGCGAGCGGCGAATCCCTTAAAGACGTTATATACGGCTTCTACGGCATACCTCCTGCCAGGCAGAAGGTGCCTGCGAAGTAGGCAGGCATTTTAACCCCACTTCGCCAATCAGCGTAAAAAGCCCACGGATTTATTCGTGGGGAGGATGTCACGGATACATAAAGCATAAAAGAGAAGTAGGCAGAACTTCTGCCCCTGGGGGAAGTTCCTGCAGATAGAACAGATTACTTGCACTTGCGAGGGGGGCAGATGACAAAGCAGATTAGGCGGCAGCGCATGGCAAAGCTGAGTTTTAACATGCACCCATTTGTCTGATTCCTTCTTTTTCCTTTTTAATTTGTCCGGCAACTGCCTTAGTTTCCGCCTTTTTCGGCGTCATCACAGATAGGTATAAATATGTGCTGTTGCAATATACGAGTATACATCAAGAAGCAATCTCGCTCTTGCATTTTTCCTATTTATAAAAACGAAAGGTGAATAGATGGCTGAAAATCAATTGGGAGGGCAGCAGTATCTTATCCTGCCCGAAGGAGCAAACAGGCTTATAGGCAAGGAGGCGCAGCGCACTAACATAGCCGTAGGCTATGCAGTGGCAAGCATTGTAAGGACTACTCTGGGCCCAAAAGGCATGGACAAGATGCTCGTAAGCGAGCTCGGAGACATAACGATAACGAATGACGGAGCTACAATCCTGGAGGAGATGAACGTTGAGCACCCTGTTGCGAAGATTATGGTAGACATTGCGAAGACTCAGGACAAAGAGGTGGGCGACGGCACCACGACCGCAGTGATCCTGGCCGGAGACCTGCTTAAGAACGCCGGCAACATGCTTGACCAGGGAGTTCCCCCTGCAGCCATCATAAAAGGCTATGAAATGGCAAGGGAGAGGGCCATATCTGTGCTGCATGACATATCAAGCCCCATAACGATCAATGACGATGACAGGCTTGAAAAGATAGCCCTTATATCAATGGGCTCCAAGAACATAGGCACCGACAGCACAAGGAAACACTTGGCAAAGCTTGCCCTTCAGGCTCTCAAGCAGGTAGCCGTAAAAGAAGGCAGTAAGGTGAGCATAGACCGCGACTTCATAAAGGTCGAGAAGAAGGAAGGAAGCAGCGTAGAGGACACGTCTTTCATAAGCGGCGTGCTCATAGACAAGGAGATTGCGCATCCTGGCATGCCCAAGTCTATAAAGAATGCTAGCATAGCCCTTCTTGATGTCGCTCTGGAGATTGAAAAGACAGAGACAGATGCAAGGATCGAGATAACCTCTCCTGAGCAGATGCAGGCCTTCCTGAGCCAGGAGGAGAAGATGTTAAAGGAGATGGCCGAGAAGATAGCCAGGAGCAAGGCCAATGTGATCTTTGTGCAGAAGGGCATCGACGATGTCGCGCAGCACTACCTTGCCAAGGCAGGCATAATGGCGATAAGAAGGGTTAAAAAGAGCGACATGGAGAAGATCTCAAAGGCGACAGGAGCCAGGCTTGTTACCAGCCTGGATGACCTTACCTCTGCAGACCTTGGCAGCGCAGGCCTTGTCGAGGAGCGCAAAGTCTTCGGAGAGCAGATGGTCTTTGTAGAGAAGTGCAAGGACCCTAAAAGCGTCACTATCTTCGTAAGAGGCGGCTCAAAGCAGTCAATGGACGAGGTCGATAGGGCCCTAAATGATGTGATCGGAGCCCTCTCGAGCGCAGTGCTCGGCGGCAGATATGTGATAGGGGGCGGCAGCGCAGAGATAGACATGGCCATGAAGCTCAGGGATTATGCGACAGATGTAGGCGGAAGGGAGCAGCTGGCAATACAGGCCTTCGCAGACTCTATAGAGATCGTTCCTAAATCGCTTGCAGAGAGCTCAGGCATGGACGCCATAGACACGCTCGTCCAGCTCAGGAGCAGGCACAAGGGCAAGGAGGGCAGGATTTACGGCGTTGACGTTTACAGGAATTCCATAGGAGATATGGATAAGCTGGGCGTAATAGAGCCGCTCGATGTGAAGCTTCAGGCGCTTTCAAGCGCAACCTCTGCATCTGCGTCCATTCTTAGGATAGATGACATGATAAGCTCAAGGGGCAGGGCCCCGGCAGGAGGCGGAGCTGGAATGCCTCCTGGCGGCCCAGGAGGCATGGAGGATTAGGCAAAGGCTATAAATATCTTGAAAGCATGATTATGCATGTGCATAATCCTGCATTAGGTAGTATGGAATGGCTAAAATCATCATAACCGGCACACCAGGCTCAGGCAAGACAACGATACTAAAGTCGCTCAGCGAGTTCAAGATAATCAACATGGGCACAGAAATGATGAAATATGCTGCAGAGAAGGTTGCAAACCGCGACAGCATACGCAAGCAGCTTAGCTATTCCGAGATAAATGAGATACGGCACAGAATTTTCGAAGGCTTCAACAACACTACTTACGACTTCCTTCTCGAGACCCATACATCTGTCAAGGCAGGCAGCAAGTACATACCTGGCTTCTCTGAGGACGAGCTCAGGATGCTCAAAGAAGTGAAGGCCATAATCTACATCGATGCTACTGCAGGCGAGATCCTTCTAAGGAGGCAGAGCGACAGCAGCAGAGAGCGGGAGAACGAGACAGAAGAGGACATAAACGAGCAGCGCAGCATAAACATAGCCCTTGCATCCTACTTCTCTGCATGCCTGAACGTGCCTCTGTACATGGTCAGGAACAGGCAGAACAGGGTCTCAGAGGCAAGCGATGAGATCAGGAATGCGATAAACGAGGCATTCAGTAGAGGGTGAATCCATGTCTGTATTCATACCGGTGTTTATTATAGGGGCTGTATATGCTGTTGCTGCTGCATTGCTGCAGCGCAGGCTCATAGACGTGGAGAAGATGTATGAGACCAGGGCAAGGATGAACAGCAAGACAAAGGACCTCATGGCGCTTGCCAAATCAAACACCGACCCCAAGCTGCTCTCTGAGAAGCAGAAGGAGCTCACTGCGCTGAGCATGGAGAGCATGAAGGGCCAGATGAAGCCCATGCTTATAATATTCCCTGTATTCCTCATTCTTTACTATGTGCTTCTTCCCGCGGTCTTCAGCTCCGGTGCCACAGTAACGCTTATTTCGTACAAGATGAGCTACAGGCTCTTCTTCATCGGCGTGGCCTTCGTAGTGGGCATTGTCTCTTCTCTTATCGCATCAGCATACGACAGGCGCAGGCTCAAGTCAAAATACAACTTCGGCCTTCTTGCGCCCTCATTCAAAAGCGATGACATGCAGTCAGGGCAAAGCCCCTGAGGCAAAGTATTAAATAAATATAAAATTGATGCAATAACTGTCGCAAGGCTGAAAGTGCTGGCGACGAACCGGAAAAACCGGGGATAGGCATGGCTGTCCTAAATGCTGAAAAAACAACGCAAAGGCTAGGGTGGGGCGTACCCTAAGTTACGCCTCTGGAGATACCGCAAGACCCCAGTTAGATGGGGCCGGCGTCGCTGAACGAGGAACTATACTCGGTGTTAAACATGGTTGCACCATTGGAAGCCCACGGATTTATTCGTGGGGAGGATGTCGCGCAGCAAGAGGTGTGATGTATGCCAAAACCTATGCACAGGAGCAGCAGCTTCAGAAAGCTTCACAGGGTCACACAGAAGGGCCGCCATGTGATACATTATGCAAGGAGGCGCAACAGCCTTCCCCATTGCGCAATATGCAGGGGCGAGCTTAGCGGCATATCAGCAAGCAGGCACTCAAAAGGAAGATCACTGCGAAGCAACACAAGGCTCTTCGGCGGCGTTCTCTGCCCCAGATGCACCTCCAGCATAATAAAGTTCGCAAGCAGGATAGAGAACGGAGAGATGAAGCTGAACGACATAGGCATAAGACATCGTGCATACGTCCTCCAGATGATATCCCATTGACAGCGTAGATTAAAATGGAAGCCATTATAATATCGGGCATGCCTGCCGTTGGAAAGACCACCCTTTCTAAAATCATAGCCGGGCGCCTCGGCCTCAAGAGCATAGGCGGCGGAGACATACTAAAGGAGATGGCTGCAGACCGCGGCTACAGCGTTACAGGAGAGGACTGGTGGGATACCAGCGAAGGCATCAAGTTCCTCAAGGAGAGAGAGGCCAATCCGGACTTCGACAAGGAGGCAGACAGACGCCTTATGAAGAAGATAGAATCAGGCAACATAGTGATAACGAGCTATACCGCACCGTGGATATCGAAGCAGGGCTTCAGGATCTGGCTCACGGGCAGCCCAGTGAACAGGGCAGAGCGCATGGCAAAGCGCGACGGCATCGAGTTCAAGGATAGCGAACATGTGATAAGGGTTCGCGACGAGGAGAATATAAAGCTCTACAGGAGGCTTTACAACATAGATTTCGGCAGAGACACAAAGCCGTTCGAGCTTGTCATCGACACCAATAACAAGAACCCTGATGAAATAGCCAATATTATAATCAGCGAGCTGAAAAAGAGGCATGATGCGTGATACTATGCTTATAGAAGAGGGCAGGCTGTGTGTTAAGAAGTTCGGAAGGGATGCGGGCCAGCGCGCAGTTGTGATAAAATCCATAGATAAGAACTTTGTTTCCATAATTACACATTCCAGACTCAGGGAGAGGAGGTGCAACATAAGGCACCTTGAGTTCCTTGCAGAGAAGATAAACCCTGCTGATAAGGACGCGCTCACTTCTGCGCTTGAGCTGGATAAGAGGCAGGCCGAGAAGCTCTCGAAATCCTGATTGCTGCCAGCTAATGCCCTAAGGCCCACAGCATGCACGAAGGCATTCAAGCGCTGCGCAGAACGGAATAGTCTACAATGAGTGTAAAATTGAATATTGCATCCGCACCTATAAATACATGGTGCCATTCTTCTGTGGTGCTTCGTATACCTGCGCAAGGCTTTTAAATAGGCAATGCTCTATGCAATCCTAGTCCTGAGATAAAGGCGATGCTGCATGATGTAAGCGCAGCCTTTAAGGTGTGGATATGCGGTTTAACATAAAAGAGCATGAGATGCACGGGATTGCAACGAATGACAGGCAGGCCCACAGGCAGCTATTGCTGCAGCTGCTCAGAGACCAGAAGCCTCTGGTGAGCCCCTTGAATGAAAAGACGTGGCGCCTTGACGAACCGAGGCTTTTGTACATGAACGATGCGCAGGCCGAATCATATATTGTGCTATACAATTCCAAATCCGGTAAGGAGCCTGTAGGCAAAGGCCTTCTCTTCCTGCAGCATAATGCCGGCACTATAATAAAGTACATGTCCGAGACTGTTTCGATCATAGACCTGGGCTCAAAGGACGGCTCAAAGTCGTTATATGTTGCTTCGGAGGCCATGAGTCAGGGAAGGAGCGTTTCCTACTATCCATTGGATATGAACGCGCGCATTCTTGAAGCTGCACTGTCCAATGCGCAGAGGCACAACATAGGCGCAAAGGCGATTCACGGCGACATATATTGCATTGCAGACCTTCTCAAAGGTGTAAATACCGAGGGCCAGAGGATCTTCTTCCTCGGAGGCCGCGCCTCCAAATACCACCTGCTTCCTATGATGCGCAGAGTGCACGACGCGATGTCTTATGGCGACACCATATACGTTTCTGCGCATACATACCATGCCCGGGACCTTGACAAAACACTGAAGCAGTATAACGAAGAGCCAAACCGCGCCTTTTTCTTAAAAGCCATAGAGCCCCTGGGCTTCAAAAAGGATGATGTCGAATTCGGGGTGAGGTGCGATGAATTTGGGGAATTCAAGATCTATTTCGACCTTTCAAGGATTCCTGAAGGTCTTGAGGCCGTGGCGCCTCTTAATGAAGGTGACAGGATTATCGTTTCAAAGCTTTTTAGGCCATGTGCCAATGAATTCAGGAGTTCTGCAAGCCGCTTCTTCAACGGCGAGTTTTTCAGCACGCATGACCATAACCCGGAGTTCATAGGCTTTGTGGGCAGCCGCAAGGCCTGAAACGATGCAAAGCCTATCTAAGGCAAACAGCTAATAATTATTCCTGCCCTTTTATCCCTGTTCGGCCTTGGTGTGGACATGGTTGTAAAGATAGGCATAAAGACGAGAAGGCTCATATCCAGAGACAAAAAAATCATGATAACGACTACGCGCAACACCTTCCCCTTCGTCGCAGCCAAAGGTGACGGAGATTATGCCTATGACCTTGAGGGCAATAAATTCATAGACTTCACGAGCTTCGTGAGCGTTTATAATCTTGGCGTTAATACTAATGCAGGGATACGCCAGAGCATCAAACGTCAGGTCGATGTGCTTATGCATGCTGCTTTTACCGATTTTTATTCTGAACTGCCTGTCGTTTTTGCGGAACGCCTTATAAAATCCTTCCCTAAAGGCTTCGGCCGCGTCTTCTTCTCTAATTCAGGCACAGAGGCGAACGAGGCAGCGCTGAAGTTCTCAAAGATCTTTACAAAGAGGACATACGCCCTTGCATTCTACAATTCCTTCCATGGAAGAACCCTTGGGTCTCTCTCCCTGACCTCTTCAATGAGCATACACCGTCAGCGTTACGGGCCTTTTCCTGCTGCAGTGCATGCACCGTATGCATACTGCTACCGGTGCCCTTTCAACCAGGAATACCCCTCATGCGGCCTTGAATGCATAGATTACATAAGAAAGTACCCTTTGAGCAAAGAGGTCTCCCCTGACGAGGTTGCATCTATTTTCGTTGAGCCTGTGCAGGGAGAGGGTGGTTATATAGTGCCTCCCCCTGAATTCATAAAAGGCCTTAGAGAGATTGCAGATGAGCATAACATTCTTCTTGTTTCTGATGAGGTCCAATCAGGATACATGCGTGCCGGCAGCTTCCTCGCAATGGACAATTCAGGCGTAGATGCAGACATATACGCAATGGCCAAGAGCCTCGGCGCAGGCCTTCCCATGGGTGCCACAATAACGAGAAGGTCACTTGGAGACATACCACAGGGCTCCCATTCCAATACCTTTG
Organism: Microcaldota archaeon; assembly: GCA_021796295.1. Lineage (GTDB taxonomy): Archaea > Micrarchaeota > Micrarchaeia > Micrarchaeales > CABMGC01 > JAJYIA01. The sequence continues at coordinate 835 of JAJYIA010000038.1, read as the reverse complement.
GCGGCAACCTTGCAGCCATTGCCGGGGCCAACGCCTCTCTCGAATACCTCTCAAGAAACCTGCGCAGCATAAAGTCCATGGTAAGGCGCAAGCATGGTTATATTATGAAAAGGCTTGAGTCTATGCATGAGAGGTATGAAGTAATAGGAGATGTGCGCGGCCAGGGGATGATGATAGGCGTTGAATTTGTAAAAGATAAAAAATCCAAAGAGCCTGCGATAATCGAAAGGGAGAAGATCCTTAATGCCTGCTTCAGCCGCGGCCTTCTCCTCCTGCCTGCAGGCATCTCTTCCATACGCATCATACCTCCTATTACAATTTCCGATGCTAACCTGGAGAAGGGCCTTGACGCATTCGAAGAATCTGTGAAAGATGCAGACCTGGCCACCGATTAGCATAAAGTCCAAAGTGCAACGTTCAGCGTTCCGAACCATCATGTGTTGGTTTTGAATATATGCGCCAATGCCCATCCCTGCCTGCCTCTGTGTTGCTTGCAAGAATGCGCGCAAAATGTGCATGAAAACATGCCTAAGCCTACGCCAGAGAATGTTCGTCAAAGAGCGGAAAAACTGGGCACTGATATTCGCATCTATTTCTATCTCTATCTACCAGCGAATATCTTTTTTTCGTCGGGGATATTTACCGCCTGCGCCTCAAGAGAGGGAATTGAGCGAATATTTAATGCTAAAATGTTCGTTTATTGTCTATTATCTTTTCTGACCATTTCTTCCTTTCCTCTTCCTTTTTCATGTCTTTCTTTTCATGTCTTTCCGTTTTTCCATTTCTTCCTTTCCTCTTCCTTTTTCATGTCTTTCTTTTCATGTCTTTCCGTTTT
>JAJYIA010000037.1 GCA_021796295.1 Microcaldota archaeon | reverse complement strand
TGAAGAGATGAATGATAATTTATATATATACCCTTCTCTTTAGTTGCCCGTCATATATTTCGTCTCTACGTGGCTTATATCCCACCCCTGAAGGATGTGGGGTTTACGCCACGATAGCTAACTTTTGCATGCAAAGAATAAATGATGCGCTGTCCAGAATACTGCATTTATTTCAATGCAAGCCAGTGCTGCATTGCCGTAAGCACTGAGAGATCGTCTATAATCCCGTCTTTAAGCATTTTCAGCACCTTCCCCTGGCGCACCTCCTTGACAAGTATTGATTCGTCATCTTCAAGCATCTGGTGCCTGCGCCTGAGCCCTGTGGCGAGGAAGAAGTGCAGATTGCAGTCAGAGTAACCAAGCAGTGGAAGACCGCTGAACATGTGCACAAGTTTACTTGCATAGAAGCCCGTCTCCTCAAGAAGCTCGCGCCTGGCGCATTCTACGGGCTTTTCTCCTGGCCTGAGGGTGCCTGAAGGCAATTCATATGCATACCTTCCCAGCTCAGGCCTGTACGCTCTGATAAGTATGACTGAACCACTCCCTGTAATAGGCAGTATCTCAGCACACTCTCTCTGCCTTATGAATGGCTTTGAAACAACAGCGCCGCGAATCCTGAGCCTTGCCTCTACAACATCGAACCTTCTGGTCCTGTACTTTACAGACTCTCCGATCTTCTTAACAGGCATATATGCAGATCCGAAGTGCAAGACTATAAATGCTGCATCAGGAAACGTCGAATGGCTAATGGGGCATGCAATGCATATATAAAGGCAGTTGCACTTATACGTGTTGTATGAGCTTATGCAAAATTAGTGCAGGGTGAGTATGTCTATGAATTTCAAGGAATATATAGAATCGCACCGGAAGGAAATCTATGCAAAGATAAGCGAGTACATACCTGAAAAGGAGCCCAGGGAACACTACAAGATGGTAAGGGAGTATGTTACAAGGCAGGGCAGCTACAGAAGGCCGGGGCTTCTGATGCTAAGCGGGGAGATGTTCGGGGCAAGACCTGAAGAGCTTCTCCTTCCATCGGCTGCAATACAATTGTCTGAAGACTGGATATTGATGCACGACGACGTAGAGGACGATTCTGAGCTCAGAAGGGGAAAGCCTGCACTCCACAGGCTCTACGGAGCAAACCATGCGATAAACGCTGGCGACTCTGCGCATATAAAGATGTGGAAGATGCTCAGGGATTACATGGGAAGCGCAGGCCTTAAGAAGGGCGGCGCGGTGTATGACAAATTCTATGACATGCTTGAGAAAACAGTAGAGGGCCAGTATATGGACATAAGGTTCATAGAAAGCAGGAAGGACATGGGCAGCGCAGGAGAGGACCTTTACTTCAGAATAGCCGAGAACAAGACATCGTATTATACTGTATACGGGCCTATGCAGATAGGTGCAATGATCGCGGGCTGCGGCGCAGAAACGCTGGATGCGATCAGAAACATAGGAAGGCCGGCAGGGCTTGCATTCCAGATAGTTGATGACATCCTTGATATGATCGGAGACGAGAAGACATTCGGAAAGAAGAGATACGGCGACCTTTACGAGGGGAAGCTAACGCTTATAATACTGCATGCGTACGGCAAGGCCACATCAGCAGAGAAGAAGAGAATAAACAACATATACAACAAACCCAGGAAGGGCAAGAGCCCTGATGAGATCTCATACTTGGCAGAGCTGATAAACAGATACGGCTCAGTGGATCATGCAGGCAGCATAGCAAAAAAATACAGCCAGCAGGCAAAAGACGCCATAGAGAGGTATTCCAGCGCCTTTCCGCACAATGAATTCAGGGATGTGATGCTCTCAGCCATAGAGGAGTTGTATGTGAGGAAGAAGTAAACTACCCACGGCTAAAGCCTATGGGCTTCCATGTCGAGAGTTTAGGTGATAACATGACAATGGTAAAAAGCGGGGTGAGAATTGCAGAGCTTGAGGAAGGAAAGCCGAGGGGTATAGAGCTCAACGGAGTGAGAATGGCGCTCTTCATCAAGGATGGGAAGGTCTATGTTATAAACAGCGTATGCAAGCATAAAGGAGGACCGCTGGAGGAAGGCAAGCTTGAGGGCTATGAGATCGTGTGCCCGTGGCATGCAGCAAGGTATGACATACGCAGCGGCAAAGGCAGCAAGGACACGCCGTGGGGAGCAGACACTGAAACCTATAAGGCGGAGGCAGGCAGTGACGGGGAGGTACTCATAGAGGTATAGGCAATAAATAGCTTTGCGTTCAACAATACATAAAAGGCGAGTGTAGTCTAGCCTGGTAGGACTTTGCCTTGCCAAGGCAAGGACCCGGGTTCAAATCCCGGCACTCGCATAAGCCCATTCTGCTTTTAAGTGCCTTTGCACAGCCGATAAGACAACGGCCGATAAGAAACAAAAGGTTTATATTATGTCTTTCCGATATAATAGCTGGAAAAAGAGTGCGTATTTATGATAGGAAAGGAGCAGAAGTCAAAGAGGCTTGCATCTCTGCCCGAAGCGCTAGAGATGCTTGAGAATAGGAAGAATGCGGGCGAGCTTGGCTATGAGCAGCAGCTTGCTTATGATTATGCAAAGAAGTTCTCAAAGCTGGACAGCAAAAAGGCAAATGAGATGAAGAAAGAACTGGAGGCGCTTGAGCTCGGCGATAAGACAATAGCATCAATACTTGACATCATGCCTATAGACATGATGCAGCTCAAGCAGATACTTGCCAATGAAAAGAAGGGAACGGGCGAAGGGGTCGTGGAGAAGGCAATGGGCATAGTTGAGAGTTATAGGAGCAAAGAATAGCGGTGGAAATATGCCTGAGGAGCAGCAGAGACAAGACTTAGAAGCACATGCGCTTGTGATAGATTATCTGCCGAGCGGCAAGTCGTTCTCGGTAAGGCCTGAGCCCATAGTTCAATTGTTGGGAGAGAACAAGTTCACGCTGCTTGAGGCTGTGCCGAAGGTGCAGGACATAAAGATAGGCGAGCGCATATACATAGGCAAGGGCGATCGGGAGAAGATATCGCTCATAAAGGCCAGGCTCAGCTATGAGGGCCTTACAGAGGGCTCGAGGAATGAGCTGCCGCATGCGATAGCTAACATAATAAGGTCCGACGAGATGAGGTTCGTGGGTTTATTCAACAATGCGGCTCCGCTCAACATAAGGATGCACTCGCTTGAGCTTCTTCCGGGCGTAGGCAAGAAGCACCTCACCGCGATACTCGAAGCCAGGGAAGAGAGGCCTTTTGAGAGCTTTGAAGACATTGCGAAGAGGGTATCATTGCTGCAGGATCCTGTGAAGCTGCTGACCGAGCGCGTGCTCCTTGAATTAAGGGGCGGCAGCAGGTTTTACATACTGGCAAGGCCTCCGCACATGCAGCATGAGGCGCAATTCTAGAATGATGCAGAAGAACAGGTTTGTCAATGAAGGAACCGATGATATTTATAATCCTGGTGCTTGTGATACTTATAATGGGCGCAATCATAGTAATAGGCACGCTTTACCCGAGCGGCATATCAGCAACAGGCGGCAGGAGCTATGTTGAGATAACAGCGACAGGCGAGGCCTCTGCGTCGCCTACCGAGGCGATTGCATACTTAACTGTGAACGGGTCAGGCTCAACCCCAAAGCTTGCGCTTGACAGCCTCACGACAAGCCTTGACACCCTTAACATTACGCTGCTCAGATATACGGGCAATGCTAGCCAGATTAAAACCGTTTCATACTCGATGAACAAGGTCTACAACAGCAGCGCTTACGAGGCTCAGGAAGGCGTCTCTGTCACGCTCCGCAACATAAGCAACGTAAGCCCGATGCTTGAAGCGCTCTCCTCGCTCAGCAATGTCTATGTCTCGGGAGTTTCTTCAATGCTTTCAGATATACAGAGTTCCAGGCTGGGCGGCGCAGCATTGCTGGATGCGCTTGACAATGCAACCATACAGGCCCGTGTGCTTACAGGCAACGCCACGCTTACGATAAGGAACATAACTGAAGAGAATTACTTTGTATATCCTATGTCGGCCTTTGCGGCATCTTCAGCACAGCAGGCTCCAGGCCCTTCTTATTCGGCAGGAAGCGAGGAGGTTGTGGAGCGCATAAACGTCGTCTTCTCCTACGTGCCCAGGCAGGCATAGGCTGAGAGCTATGTGAAAGGGCAGAGGCATCAGATTTAAATAATTTTCCAATATAGGTATTCGTAGAGCTTTACAGCATCAGGTGAGAAATATGGCCAAGAAAGAGCCCAAGGATGAAAAGAATAAGAAGGAAGACGAGGAAGACGTTGACGACGAAGATGACTTTGACGAGGACGAGGAGGGCGATGAGGAAGAATGGGATGACGACTTCGATGACGAAGACTAGATGCATTCTTCAGCTATGCGCTGCCTTTTCCTCTTGATTTTTTTCTTTTATTGAATATACTGCGCCTCCTAACCTCTAAGAGTATCGATATAGCTATCACGGCAGCAAGGAGCACAGCAAATGCGTATATGCTTATATCGCCATACGACAACTCAAAGAGGCCTATCTCTGCGCTGTAGACGGCAGTATCAGGAGTCCACGTATAGTTCACTACCTCGAAGGATGCGTCTCCGCTTGCGTAGCTGGGATTGGCAGATAACCCTAGTGGAGCCTGGTGTGCCATTAAGGGCTGCGGGCTCGGATAGCCGTAATACTGCGCTGTTATTGTAGCTGAGCCGTAGCCGCATGCTGTAGTGCTTAGCATGAAATTGCCGTTCTGGTCTGTCTTGACTATGCCTATGAGGCCCACCTGGCTTGTGCATATGCCTGTGCCGTTTGAAAAGATGGGCACGCAGTACTGCTGGGCTGCGCTTTGCGTATTTGTGCAGCGCTGCGGTATGGTGTGGGCGCCGTCTGTGCCGTATATGTTGCATATAAGCGGCGCAACCTGCAGCAAACTATTAGGAGGAGGGGAGCAGTTCCCAGGGCCCAGCGAATTATACTGGGGCGCATATGTTATTGTATTGGCATTGTCCTGAAGGCCGGTATACACAGGATTCGAGAGGGTGCAGCTGTATTGCTGGATCTGGCAACCCGGCGGAAGGGAGCCCGGCTGTATGACGTTGCCGTATGCGCAGATCTGGTCGGCTATGGCGTTGCAGCTCTCAGGGGAGGGCACAGCCGTGATTGTGCCTATATTCGCGTTCTGGCCTATATAGTTCAGGTTCTTGTCATAATAGAGGTAGATCAAATTGCCCTGCAGCGGCACGAAGTTGTTGTTTGCAAATACAGGCCTGTAGAAGCCTGCTGTGCCGTTGATGATCAGGGTTGTCTGGTTTGCGTTGGAGTCGCTTACTTTAGAGTCCACATTTAGGTTTATAGTGGTTATATTCGCTATATCGGCATCAAGGGGCATGTACACAGTATTGTTGAACCTGTCCTGGAATACATATATGAAGCGGTGGTATCCCGTTGCCCAGAAGGTGCCTTTTGGTACAGTATATTTGCTGCCGTTCAGTATAAGGTCAAGAGGGCTGGAATGTATGGTTGCAAGGTACCAGTCAAACAGGTTTACATTGCCGAAGTATGGAGGTGTAGAGTTGCTCTGGTTGAAGGTGAAGTTGTTCCTTATCTGCTCAGCGATAGGATTATGCCCAGGGAACATGCGATTGAAAACGCTCAGTGCGCCGTAGAGCTGCGGCGTAATGATGTAGGAGCTTATGTTCTGGTAGACCTCTCCGCCTACCATTCTTTTGTTTATGCCGTACTGCAGCCTCTGCGTTGCGTTTATAACTGCCTGTGCGTTTGTCTGCGCATTGAAGGTCTCGTTGGCATAGATCATGCCGAAGACGCGGTTGTTGAAGATATGGAAGAGGAGCTCAGGGCTGAGGAAGCCCCAGATGTCAGAGAGATAGGGCACATATAAACTGCTGTTCAGCGTATCATACTGTATATAGGTAGAGCCACCCTCGACATTTGCAGATACAGAATTGGATTTGCTTGACTGCGTTGTGCCGTACCAGTACGCAAGGTCTGTCTCGCTGCTGCTACTCTCAGGCAGGCTCGGGAGGCAGGTCCCCCATGGCAGTAGACATTGCACAAGCTGATAATTGAACCACCTCTGCTTAAGTGTATACGTATACTTGAATGGCACTATGATGTAGCCTGAGATATTGCTGTTGAGTATATAGGGCTGAGGCGCGGCTGAGAAGCCTGAACCCGACTGAGAAGGCGGAGTGCTATAGAGATTTTGGATACTTCGGAGCTGCTGCGATGTAAGTTCCCCGCAGGGATTTCCATGGCTAAGCTTGTTTATGCACTGCGTGCCCAGTGTGCTGCTTGCTGTCGAGCCTGGAGAGCCTGAGCCCCCGGTGAATATGCTGTATAGTTCGTTGGCAAGGGCATAGATCCTAGCAGAGCCCAGGCTTTCAAGATTCCTGAACGGATTAGTAACCATATATATAGGGCCGCTTATGTTAACCAGGCCTCTATAGCGTATGCACGCGCTTGGAGGCGCAGGGTCTGTGACATTATAATAGCATATATACGGCTGCTGGCTGGTATTGAAGAGCTTAGTATAGTTCTCCACATTGGTGCGCATTATAAGAAGCTCTGAATAGCTGTTAAAGAGAGGATCACTCTCAGTCTGCGACGGAAAATATATGCTTGCAGTGTCATTTTCATTTACAGAGAAGCCCATGTCTTCGTTAATGGTGTAGTGGGTTGCATACACTCCGCCAAATGGCAGATCTGCCCGTAGTGGAGGGCCCGTAGGAACTAGGTTGCCAGTATATCCTGGCGGCATGGACCCTGGGTAGTATGTGCATAGGCTGGAGGAACAAAAGCTCTCAGGAGGATAGTCAGAATTATCTGAAGTAATATTTGCCGAGAGGACTATGCCATATGGAGGATAGGCATTCCCTGAAAAATAATTTACCGAGGAAAGTGAGGCGTATTCGCTTGATTGCGTACCCGAAGACACACACTCGTATTTGTACTTGTCAAAACAGGAACCCACCCAGCTTAAAACTGAACTCCAGATTTCTGCTGTAGGGTAGCAGCCGGAGTTGCATGCGGATGCGGGAGGCGGGGAGGACAGGCATTGCTGGTTTCTTATGGAACTTCCGGCAGGAGGCTGAGCCGGAGCACAGTAATTTATACTCCACATGTCATTTATCTGTGTTGGATTTACAGGCACGTTTAATCCTGTTGTGTTTATTTCCCTAAGAGATAGTATATTGAACTGTGCTTGTGAAATCTCTCCGACCCAGTCGTCAAGGACATAGAGGTAGCCGTTTACAAAGGCTATACCGAGAGGATGGTGATACAAATTCTTATCAAGATCATCCACGCTCCCGGTAGGAGAAATCCAGGTAATGGGATCATGATATAGACCACGGATAGGATAGCTAAGATACGCTGCTATATTTAATGTGGTGTAATCATAGTACTGTGTACCGCCTGTCGGATTAGGTGCAGGCTCTCCCTTTGCATATATGAGAGGTATACTGTATATGTACGCAAGGGTGTTCGCATCCAAGACGCTTATATATCCCTGGTTCGTAGGATCTAGGGAGCTTATTGAATAATATCCCTGGTGCCTAGTTAGCGCTATGGGGGTGGTAAGATAAACATCGCCAAGCGAGGCTGCTATTTCTGTGGAAAAAGGCAGCTGGTTCTTTGTGAAGCTGTTGAAGGTAATAGACAAACTTCCACCTTCAAGAGTATTGGTAATTTTTTCAATTACACGGTAGTGGTCGTCGGTTGTGTACCCGACTATAAACAGCTCACCTGCTGAATTTACTGAAATGTTGTAAGGGATAAAGTCCTGGTGAAGCGGCTCGAGGCCTTTGCTGTTCTCTACTGACTGAGGTATGCTTTTTTCCAGTTTATTTAAGTCAAAATTCTTTACATAATACAAAGAGCTGTTCTGCACAAGTGCAACGCTGTTGAAGTATTGATTCCAGACCTTGTCCCATGCGTTTGTGCATGATGCAGCATCATTTGGAGAGCATGTCACTAAAGAGTTAGGAAACGGGACTATTGAGGCATTGTAATAGCCGTGCGGATACATCCTTAATACTGCGATGTAGTAATGGCTGTTGGTGTTGTTATAGTACAATACATATATGTAGTCATTCGGCATAGCAGCTATTGAGATAGGGTCAGGCATTGCCAGCTGGCTGAATGTCGTTGATGTGCCA
>JAJYIA010000036.1 GCA_021796295.1 Microcaldota archaeon | reverse complement strand
ATCTGAAAGCCTACATTCTGCCTTAGGCCATCGTAATCGACTTCGAGGTTCCTGCCGAAGGGCGTAACCATTGCGGTTATGCAGCCTTTTAAGTCCATTACTCCCACCATGTTCTATCTGAAAGATGGGAAGGCAAAATATATAAGCCTTTCTACGAATTTCGTCTAAAAAATACGAATTTTGCTTTAGCTATCGTGGCGTAAACTCCACATCCTTCAGGGGTGGGATATAAGCCACGTAGAGACGAAATATATGGCTCCGTACCTAAATATGGTTGATAAATAAAGTAGATGTCTGCCATTGATTTTGGCGATCAAGTGACAGACATCTGTATCTACTGTAGGTCAAAAACTATAGTAAGGGTATGCTTGATGCAGCAGACCGGGCAAGGCTGAATGAATACCTGATGCGCTATACTTCCTTCTTTCAGGAAGAGGGTCAGAAAGATTGCAAAGGCTGACGCCTAGCTTATTCCTCGGCTGATTCGCCGCCTACCTCTGAATAGTTAGAGCCTTCCTCGCTCTCTGAAGGCGCCTCCTCCTCGCTGCCTGCTGGAGGCGCGCTGCCGTGCTCTATGACCTCTATCTTGCCGTATTTGCCTGTTGAGAGCTGGGGCGCGCCCCTGAATTCATTGACGAAGCCGTTTGTTATCTTTACCTTATCTCCGACATTGACGCCCTCTATATCGCTGCCCCAGAGAGATATGGCTATGCTTCCTGTTTCATCCTTTATTACAGCGTTTGCAACATTGAGCCTCTTCCCGTACTTTGTCTGCACCTCTCTTGGTTCCTGCTTCTCTACAACTACTGCTTCTACATCAACATTTGATGCTCCTGCCTTTAATTCACTTATGTTCATAATGTCACCGATAAATAGCGAACATAGATTTATGCGAGCACAAGATATATTAACCTTTGTCCAAAGGGCCTTTCTGCCCTCTCTCAAGGTTTGAATGCCTGTGGAGCTCTTTGGAGGCGTATTCTGATATGCTGTGCATGCTCCCTGAGGTCTTTATTGTGTAAAGCCCTGCGCTGTCTGCGGCACTGCGCACGAATGCAAGGCCGAGTACCGCCCTCCTTTCTGTGCCCCTGTTTACCCGCAGCGCATACATCCTAGAGCCGTACTGCCTTATAAGCCTGGGGTTCGCATTTGCATACTGCTCCTCGCCGAGGAAGCGCATGAGACCGTTTAGGGCAAGTGATGAGGCTGTGCCAATATCCATATCCTCAGAAGATTCTATGAGTATGTACCTGAGCTTGCGCCTAAGTATCATATGCACCACTTAACACTTCAAGCATTTCCTTCGCGTAAGGCTCGTCTGCGCCCAGCATCTTTGCAATCTCGAGCATCTGCATCGATGAAAGTAGCTCTGCGGGCTCAGAGGCAAGGCTTATTATGCCGATGCTTGCCCTTGCATGCCTTGCGAAGCCAAAAAGCCTGCGCATCCTGTATATGCTTCTGAGCCTGGCCTGCGTGGCTGCGCTGGTCAGGTGTGTCGCTATAAGGAAGATGGGCTTCCCCTCTGAAGCAGCGTGCTCTATGACACTTTTCGACTCTATGCTGTCCTCAAGCACTATGCCTATCACGCTGCTGTCCCTTATCGCATGGTCAAGCCTGCCCTTCTCGCTGCCTATAAATATGCACTTCCTGACGCTCTGTTTCCTTGCTATGCTTATATCAGAGCTTGTGAATATTCTGCTGTAACCAAGCCTCTTTGCAAGCTCTATGCTTGTCTGCTGCATCAAGACAAGGTCGGTATATGCCATAAGATTACCTTGCGGGCCACTCTTAATATAGGCAGGAAAATTTATATATGAGGACTTTTGGAGAATCACAAAACGAACTCGGTGAAGGGCTGGCTACGCCTTCAGAGGCCGACGCTTCGGATCTGTGCATTTCAATAGAAGATGCAATCACGCATCTTCCTGAAGAGCAGCAGAAAATCGTAAGTGCTCATGATTTCTCATAGGCTATGGTTATAATGTCTCCGTCGTGAAGGATGTGCTCCTTTCCTACTTTCTGGTTTGAGAACTTTGCGCTACTTCCGCTTATATACGCATACCTTGTGTTTTTGGCCAGCCTTGAGTGAATGGCCTTCGCTGCGTCTATCACCCTGCTGCCCTCCCTGAGCATAAGCGGCTTCTGCAGGTCTGCATTGCCCTCTTTAGGCTTGAGATAAATGCGCATGAGCCCCAGGCTCTTGAATATACGCTCTTTAAGAAGATCGGCATTTATGCCTTCTGATGCGCTGACCGGTATTATACCCATGCCGACGGTAGACTCCAGTTCCTTCTTTACAGCTATAATATACTCGGCATCAACAGTGTCCATCTTGTTGAGCAGGGCCACCGATGCTATGTAGGATATGTTATCGTCAAGCGCCTCGGCCACATTCTCGATGCTTGAGTCCTCAAAGAAGACGACGTCAGCATTGTATATCTTGAATTCGGAAAGGACCTTGGTTATCTCAGCCTTTTTAGGAACCTTGTGCCTGTTTTCCTCTATGGATATGCCGCCTGTGCTCTTCTTCTCTATTCTTATGGATGGCCTTTTCCCGTTTGCAATTATGTCAAGCGCATAGAGCTCATCTATCAGCTGGTAAAGCTGCGCAGGATAATTTATATCTATTACAAAGAGTATAAGGTCTGCCACGCGTATGACGCTTGCTATCTTAGCGCCTCCGCCTTTTCCAAGATGGGCCCCTTCTATAAGCCCCGGCACGTCGAGCACCTGTATCTTTGCGCCTTTATACTCCAGCATGCCGGGTATCACATCAAGGGTTGTGAAGGCATAGCCTGCTATCCTTGACTCTGCACTTGTAAGCAGGTTCAGCAGCGAGGATTTGCCTGCATTAGGGAAGCCCACAAGCACAACAGTGGCGTCGCCTGTCTTCTTTACAGCGAAGCCTGCGCCTTTCTGACCCTTCTTCGATGCGAGCTCCTTCTTTATATTGGCTATCTTCCTGCGGAGTATGCCCAGGTGCTTGTTAGTAGCCTTGTTGTATTTAGTCTTTGAATACTCCTTTTTGAGCTCCTCGAGCTTCTGCTGCAGGTCAGGCATCTTAACACAACGCACGGCGCATAATAGCTGATTTGCGCATCATGCTTTTATATATGACGCAAAAAACATTATGCAGGCATGTGGAAGGTGCACATGTGGTAGATGCCGTATTTGTAACGCTGCTCGCGATACATATAACTTAACTACTATGTTAAATTACTTAACATATGGAACAAGACCTTTGCTATCATTGATTAAAATATAATATTTTTGGTAATGATACATGTTCAATACAATAAGCATAGCTATAATCTGCTAGAAATATCTCCTTTTGCCACAAATGCGTAATAGTCCCAAAGAAGCCAACTCAGTATTGTTCTGTTTCCGCTACTTTCTGCAACCATTATGCTCTCTCTCAAAGAACCTTTTGCTTTATCATAAGCCTCTGAGACTGAACTTCCTTTGGCAATCGCACTCATGAATATATTTGTATGTTCCAAAAACAACCCTGCAAGCTTATCTTCCAACGGATGCGTAGAATTGCTCTCATCAAGTGTAAACATGAAGTCCTGTGCATAGCCGACGTAACAGATTGCACCAGCCTTTATACTTGCATCGCCCAAATTCATTGCAGAACTGCAAGATATTGCATAGGTTATGGTTGACTTCAGCTTGCTTTCGTTTTTACCTGCAATGATAATAGGTTCATTATTGTAGCCTTGAACTGTATTCTCGTCTCCATGTCCATTAAGGAAAACCATTCCAAAAGGAAGGTTAGAAAGGTAGCTTTCTACATTCTTTCTATTTGCCTTATCTCTATCCAAAGAGGTTACTTCGATGCTGTGATCTTCAGCATATTTTACAGCTTTCTTGCCCCAAGCACGAAGGTAATAAGTAGTAATATCGTGATCTGGAAGTGTTACAAGCATGCGCTTTGGCATCTACACACCTTTATTCCTGAGGATATAGTTTCCCTTCTTTTATTGCCCTTAGGAAAGCCATTTGGACTTCCACAACCTTCTTGCCAATTTCATCTTCATCTTCTACGTGTCTCTTCAGATCGTCTTTTGAAAATGCTCCGTATGAACCTATTGATACCTTCATATTATTCGGCATTATCTCTAGGCGTGCAATTACTAGCTCTTTTATCTGTTTGGTAATCTTCTTGTTCATATCAATTCCATCTCAACCAACGCATCAAGTATCCTCTTTGCATTTTTAGTATCGTTCTTCACTTCTACATAAGCAACGTTCCATGTTATTGGCTTGTCATCCAACACCAGAATTATCTCCTCCCTTACATTCAAAGGTATATTTGCATAGACTTTCAGAAACCTCTCTTTTGCGTCAGACATTCCATGCATCCAAAGTAAAGCCTGCCCTTCCCGAAGGAATGACAGGGAGTTAATACATATAGAAGGTAAACTAGCATTATATATCTTTCTAAGCATTTTCCAGCACCTCCATAATGATTCTACTCAGTCCTCCATCAGACCATTTCAAGAGTGTGCCTTTGCCTATATACTTCCAACGTGTTATTTCTCTAGGTATTGTAACGATCATCTGCCTGTTAGACAGCTGTATAACACGTGTTTTGTCTCTGGATTCAATCTTATGCTGCCTCCTTTTCCTGTAATCTCCGAGCTCATTTTCCATAGAAAAGTTTAATAAATTGGCTGTATTTATACTATGTGGGTAATCCAATGGTTGTACGCATGAAGCGTATAACCTCGAGTACTAATCCCTGCTACGGGATTGCATGGACAAGAAGACGCTATTGCTCTCTGTTGCGATTATAGACCTCTGCTTTTCATACCTGCTCTTTACAAACCAGCAGTATTTCTCACCTGTTGCAATGGCTGTGCTGCTTCTCCTTGCGTTCATCGCTGCGCTTATTTTTATATTTGCATATGCCTACAGGGCTGAGAAACTAGGCATCTGCCTGCTTGCGTCTTCGATAGTATCATTGGCCATAATATTATATGAAATCACTTTTCTGCTTCTGCCACAGGGGCTTGTTTACTTTTCGCTGCACGTTTTGCTTGTGGCAGGCAGCGCTGCGGTGTTTTCAGTATTTGGTATATATGTAACCAGAAAGCTTACAAAAAAAATAAAGGGCAGCAGCAGGCTCGCGGCGCTTGCCATACTCCTGGGCGTAGTGGCGGTCATCGCGTATCTCATAATGTACGGCACTACGAAAACATCATGGAGCGGCGTTGACGAACTCGCCTATAATTACTATGCATCATCGCTTTTTATTAATGGTACAAATCCCTATGCAGTAAGCATGGCACCCATACTCAATGCGAGGCACATCTCCCCGACAGTATTGCTGAATGGCACATACGAATACGCCTACAGCTATCCTGCATTCTCCTTTATGGCCTTTGCATTCGTGCCGATGCTTGGTGTGACCTCGTTCTTCAGCTTTATAATCATATTGGTGCTCCTCGCAGTCGTAGCCGCATACTGGTCGTATTCTGAATCGGGCTTCAGACGCTTGTTGCTACTTCCGCTCGGCATATGGCTTCTTGCCACATATACGCTTGTCGGGGTGACTTCGCAGTACCTTGCGGTGAGCATACTTTTCTTCCTTGCGTATATGAAAAGGAAAAGGCCATATCTTTCAGGGGCATTGGCAGGGCTTGCTGCAGCCACTACGCAGCTTGCATGGTTTGCCATACCGTTCCTGTATGTGCTTTCGCTCAGGGAGCACGGAAAAAGGCACCTTTCCAAGATGCTTTTCTCATCCCTTCTTCTCTTCTTTGTGGTAAATGCCTACTTCTTTGCATCCTACCCGAGAAGCCTGTTTAACATTTTCGGCCTCTTCGGTCTTGGCAAACTGGTTGTTTATGGCTTGAACATCATGCAGTTCTTTACCGCATTCTATCCTGTGCCGGTGTGGTATGCTGCACTCGTCTCTATAACGCTTCTGCTCGCTGCGCTTCTGGCCTTTTACAGGTATACTGAAAGGCTGATGCCGCTTCTCGCAGTAGTGCCTGCAATGATCTTCTTCGTCTCATGGCGCAATATAAGCGTATACGCACTGCCCTTCATTCCCATCATTATAGCAATATATTATGCAAATCCTTCGAAGAAGCTCAGGAAGCGCAGGTCCCATAAGGGTAGGGAAGGGATTATGACGAGGCGAGCTTATGCGGCGCTCATCGTCGCAGTGCTGCTTCTTGCAGCTTTAGGTGCATATGGGCATGCGGCTTACTCTTCGGAGAAACTGCTTAGGATAAACAGGGTCATGCCCATAGTAGAGATAGGAAGCCAGTACGGCCGCTTCAGCCTTGGAGGCATGGTCATAAATGTGACCAATAACAATGCAGCAAACGAGACTGTATCGTTCCTGATAGAGAGCAGAAATCCGAGCAATGAGGGCTATGTCCTTGGATCTATGCAGAAGGTCCTTGCTCCTGGAGAAACATACAATTACACCGTTTCATACCAGTTGCCTGTGATAGATAACAACACAAGAATCTTCATAATAGCGTTCAGCAAGGACTATTATGCAACCAACTCGCTGAGATTAGCTCTGGCCCCGCCCAGTATAGTATGAGCACACTGCTTCAGCAGAAAACTATTTATCCTTGTGCACTCCATAGAGATTATGGCGACACTGCAGATAGAAGAGATTAGCTATGATGCACACAGCCTCGACATAGTGGGCTTAGTTGAGAATGTGACGTGGAAGGAACTTCTCGTAGAGCTCGTGCGCAGGAATAGGTTCGACCCATGGAACGTTGACATTGCAGAGATTGTTGGCAAATACATTGAAGCTGTAAGGACGTTCAAGGTCATGGACCTTAGGGTGCCTGCGAACATAATGCTTGCAGCCGCGATCCTGCTCAGGCTCAAGAGCGAAATGCTCAAGACAGTTGAAGAGCAGGAAATACCTGAAGACATTCAGGATTATGAAAGGCCCCAGGTAAGCGTAGGGGAGCTTGTGCCTAGGCTCAGGCTGCCCCCTGCAAGACACATAACCCTTGAGGAGCTCATAACTGCGCTTGAGGATGCGATGAAGCTCAAGGAGCAGCGTGAGCACGAGAGGCAGCAGTCAAGGCTTATGGTGCCCATATCAATAAATACGGCAGACATAGAAGCAGACATAGAAAGCATATATGCAAAGGTAAAAAGCATGGCAGACGGCACAGGCACTACGACGCTCACATACCTTATAAGCAATTCAGGTGTTGATGAACCGCTTCTGGACCTCTTTGTGCCGCTGCTCTTCCTTGCGAACAAAAAGAGAATCATGCTTATCCAGGAGCAGTTCTTCGGTGAAATCTTTATAAGGCTGAGGTTAAACTAGTGTTGTAGTGTTTGTATGGAGGGCATTGAGTACAGGAAGCTTGTAGAGGCTGCACTCTTCATGTCGCCAAAAGCCATGAACCTCGCCGATATTTCAGAAGCAACAGGAATAGCCTCTGCAGGCTCGCTTCAGTCGATACTCGAGAATCTTGTTGAAGCTTACAAAAAGGCAGATACGGCTCTTGAGATCATAGAGCTGGACAGGAGGTACATGTTCAGCCTTAAGGAGCCGTATGCATCGCGCATGGGAAAGCTTGCAGGAAGCCCGGACATAAGCAAGGGTGCTCTCCGCATACTTGCATACGTGAGCAGGAACGAGGGCACGGTACAGAGCGACCTCGTAAAGGCTCTCGGCGAAGCAACATACGAGCACGTAAAGGAGCTTGTAGAAAAGGGATTTGTAGAAACAAAAAGGCACAAGAGAAGCAAAAGCATAAAGACAACCAACAAGTTCAAGGAGTACTTCAACGTAGGCAGCTTATAGCGCCTGCGCGTATCTGCGGAATATGTTTGAGCTTGTGCTTATCTGCAAGGAATTGTATCCTGTTTTCCTTGGGTGGAAGGCAGAGGCGGCAGCTGAACGTGTTGCAATGATAAAAAGTCCGGGCTAGGATGATTTATATCCTTATCTCTCCCTATTTTTAACGATTAGGTAATTTGTTGTCGATTATTTGCAATTACAACTTAAACATAATCGTTAATTTAACGATTATCAAACGTTCACAAACATATTGAATTCTCTCGTATTGGCTGCATAATCGCTAAATTCTATTCGGAGTTAAGGCTTAAATACATCCCAGAAGATAAGGCTTATAGCGGAATCGAAAACAAGCGAAGGGCTTGAGAAGTTAGTCGCATATGCAAAGGATGAATTTGAAAGGACTTATGACGAAGCCAAAGGAAGCAGATAG
>JAJYIA010000035.1 GCA_021796295.1 Microcaldota archaeon | reverse complement strand
GCACGCCGGCAGCACCCTCGTCGTATAGCGCCTTTATGTCTGCACTGCCAAGCGCTGTGTTGTATATCTGAACATCGCCTGCCGAGCCCTTAAGGTAATCCGAAGTGCCACTGCTTCCTATATAAAGGTTTGACCAGTCTGTGCTTGTGCTCCAGAGCGCCACGATGCCCTCCCCGACCACTACGCCGTTCACGTAAAAGGTCTCTATAAGATTGCCCCATACCGGACTTACTGTAGCGAATATGTTGTACAAGATACCAGGCCTGAATGCATAATGCACTGTATAGCCGGTGCCGCATGTGTCGGACGCCTCTATGGTGTCGGAGCTGATGTTCAGGCGGTAGCCGCATGTCGTGCCTGTAGGATACGTTGAAATTATTGATTCGCTGGCCTGTGGCAATGTATTGAGTGCAATCCATGCCCCCATGCTCAATCCCAGCTCATCCGTCAAAATCTGCAGCGAGGCAGAGTTTGTAATGTTGACATAGCTGTTCAGGCCGTTGAATGCAGATATAAGTATCGATGTGGAATTTGGATCTGAGCCCTGGCCTATGCCGCTGTAGAATGTATTTCCGTAAAGGGTGCCATTGTTGCCATATGCTGAGCTGTCGTAAGCATCGTAATCAAGGGGCCACCATCCTGTGAGGCCGAATCCTGCAGGCGGAGGCGAGGCAATGCCTCTGGCATATACGTTTGCAACGTCAGGGGTTTCCAGCGCAGACGTATAAGTCTCTACGCCTGCGATTTTGCCGTAGAAGTACTGCGATGTGATATTGCTGCCTATCCAGGCATCGCCGCTAGGCTGTGGTGCTATGGGGCCTCCCATTGCTGTCTCATTCTCCAGAATTCCATCAACATAGATATTCATGTCTGTGCTGTTGTATACGCCTGTGACAAGGTTCCAGCTGCGCATGGCAAGCGGCGCTATGGTGTTGACAACGTACCACGTGTTTTGTATGTCCAGGCCAAAGGAGGCATTCATATCATTGCGCAGAAGCAGGTAGCCTCCGTCTCCGTTTCCATACGTCAGCAGCGGCTCTGCATGGCTGGGATACTCTGTGGGATATGTCCAGAGCGAAAGGGTCACCGTATTAGTGCCGAACGCCATTGTGTTGCCTATGTCAACGCCGCCGCTGCCTTCAAAGCCTGCGACATATGCAGGGCTGCTCCATGCCGCATTGCTTAACGTGCCTGTGTTGTTGTCCAGGCTTATGTCAGACGCTATGCTGCCCTGGCGCATGTTCAATGGCCACCATCCTATGAGCTTGGGCGCTTCAAGGGCATTTCCGCCGTATGCCGTGGCCTCGGCATGCGCATAGCCTCCTATGCCGCCTTCTGTGAGGTATGCCCTTGCGCTGCCGTCAACCGTCTTATGCACCTCCTCCAGGCCGTGCGAGAGGCTTCCCAGAGTTGTTGTAAATCCAACGAGCACATTGCCTGTTATGCTGCTTCTGCTTCTTACGTTGGCTATAAGCTCAGCAAGGGACGGAAAGAGCACTCCTGCAACTGTGCCGTTGTTTCCGTTATTCGAATAGTCTTCGGCATTGCCGTCGAGGGGCCACCACGCTATGAGATTCGCCGGGTCAACAGGGCTTCCTGTGGGTCCCTCACTGTACAGGCTCTGCACATCAGCAGGCGTAATCTGCGACTTATAAAACTGTATATTCGCAAGCATGCCGTCGAATTCCTGAACCCCGGGGTAGGCGCTGCCTATTATGAGTGCATTGGCTCCCGTGGCAACTCCGCCGCCGACTCCTCCGGTGCCCTGAAGCGTGCCGTTTATATATAAAGCCGAAGGCGAAGAGGAGATGACGCCGCACATAAAGACCCACTCATCCTTTGGCATTGTGTATGGTATTATCTGCACACCGCTGCTGCCGCTTGTATAAATGCCCACTCCTCCAGAGGAGAAATTCATGCCGTACGGCTCGGGCGCATTGCCGTTCTTGTGTCTCTTGCCCCAGAGCCCCTGCGTTGCCGCTGTAGCGCCTGTCTTTGAATAGACCCACCCGCACATGCTTATGCTTTGAAGGTTGTTCAATACCCCTGTATTGGGTACGCTTATGTAGCTGCCGTTGACGAAGCTTGCAGCATGGAATTCTTCGCTGTAGAACTGCACAGCATTCCTTGAGCTCTCAGACTTGGCACATGCGTAGTCCACACAGATTTCACCTCCTGAATTCTGTATTGTCATTGTGCTTGTGCCTAGGCTAGGTGCAGTCACGACGTTTCTCGCTGCGGAATAGGCAACAGTATGTATGAGCTGCGTTCCGAATTTAGCGTACACAAGCACAACGCCGTTTTTTGATATAGTAATGCTGTAGAGGGGCATGCCGAAGGCGCTCTGCAGCGTTATAGTCGATGAATAGCCGTTTCCCGAGGCAACAGCCGCGTCAAGCTGCTGGGCTATGTTCTGGGCTACGAGCTGCAGCTGGAGAAAGGTCTGCTGGTTCGATATGTAGGTGCGCTGCGTGCCTATCATGCCGAATATCAGTAGAAGCACGACTACAGTGAATGAGAAGACGATTATGAATTCAAGCGAAAGTTGCAGCCTCATGCCTATGCCTCAGCCTGTGGGGGCCATGTAGACACACGCCGCATTCTGGTTTGTGGGGCAGCTCTGCTGCGCGCTTATGTTGACAAGGTATGTGCCGGGGTTTACTATCCCGCCAAGGTTGCCGCTTACGTTCACAGGCGTATAAGAGGTTATGTAGCTCGGCCCGTTCGATGACCTTATCACGAATATTATCTCATGGCCTACGCTGTTGTTCACGCTGCCGACATAGAGGTAATCGACCCCAGGCGGCATCTCTATCTGGACAAGCTGCTTTGCAGGAGAGCCCTCGCTTCCCACAAGCGTTGCCACGCTCGAGAGCTTGCTCGCTGCCTCCTGCGCCTCTATGGAAGAGAGCGCTGCGTTTGAGTTCGCAAGCTGCACGAATGCGATTATGACGAGCGGCAGCAGTATCGCTATGCCGAAAGAGAGCGTTATAAGCAGTTCAAGGCTTGCCTGGGCCTTCATGCCCATGCCCCCTTTTTTCTGCGTCTTATTCCTCATCAAGCCTCTCCCTCGCGCGCCCAGAATAGAGCGATTCCTTCCTTCTCTTTATCTCTGAATAAGCCTTAGAGGCCACATCAGAAAGCACCTTCTGCAGCGAATAGCCGTCTGCATATGCCGAGACCGAGCCCCTGCGCTCAAGGAAGATGCGCATCTTGAGCTCATAGTTCCTTCCCTTGGGCCTTTTCACATTGAGCGACATGGAAGAGAGCCTGATCCTGTGGAACCTGTTTATCTTAGCTTCGAGGCTCTTAAGCTCCGAGCGTATGTCTTCCTCGTATTCCTTAGTGTATGAATCAAGCCCCGAAACCGTTATCTCTGTGCCATCGCCGGCCTCCTTTTCTGCGCCTGCCTTGAATATGTCGTGCACAGTCACTATGCCCACCACATTCCCGCTTCGCCTGACAACAAGCGATGAGACGCCTCTCTCGATGATCTCCCGTATGACATGCTCGCCGTTCTCCTTGTAATCCACTCCGTACAGGTTGGTCTCGGCAAGCTCCCCTATGCTTCTCGCCGATGAGACGTGGCCTTCAAGCTTAGACGGCCTTGTATTGAGCCTGGCATATGCCCCGAATATGTCCTTGTGAGTCACTATGCCCGAGGGTTTTCCCGAGCCTGTAACCAAAAGCCTGTTTATCCTCTTCTGCTTCATGACAGCCTGTGCCTCTGCAACTGTGGCCTCGGAGTCTATTGAAATGACTGGCGAGACCATCATGTCCCAAGCTGTGTATTTAGAAAGCAGGTGCATGGAGAGTATGGCTTTCAGTATTGCGTCTCTCTTCACTATGCCTATTATCCTCTTTTCATAATAAGGAAGGGCCTTTGAGCCTGAAGTATAAAAATACGCCATTGCCTTTTCAATGCTTGTTTCCTTGTCAAGCAGCGGAGCCTTGAATGAGAACTTGCTTATGGCTATGCTGCGGCTGAGGTTAGCTCCGCCCTTCCTGGCCATTGCCCTGCTGTCCACAATGCCGTAGTAGTCGCCGTCCTTTGTCACTACCACAGTGCCGTATTCCCCCAGCTTTCCCAGAACCGAAACCATCGGAGTCTTATAGTCGTAGAAGCCTGTCTTCGACACAAACTCCTTCGGTAGATATTCGAAGGCTACGCGCATGCAAGCACCTGCATCTATTATACTTATTATCTTTAAATACCTATGTTGGGATATCTATTCGCACACATTCATGCCTCTTCCATTAAAATAATATTGCCAGGATGGCAGATTGGCTATGCGGCCGCCTGCAGAGCGGCATAGAAGGGTCCGATTCCCTTTCCTGGCTCCAAGCTGAAAGCCGGTCAGGCCATCCTGATAAAGTTCCAAAATTCCCAGCCAATCGCATCAGGTTTCAAGCATACTGGAGACGCGGATATTAAGCCTGTAAAAGGCACAAGCTCACCTAAACTCTTGACAAAGAAGCCCGCAGGCTTTAGCCGCGGGTAGTCTACGGCAGGAACTCCTTCTTGGCTATCTTCTCCCTTATATAATCGTCTACGAATGTCAGCCTTGGCCCCTGAAGCGCATCCTGCTCAAGCTTCTTCTTCTCCTTAAGCATGCGCTCAAGCTCAATGACCCATTCCTTATGCTGCTTTATCCATTCGTAGCCCATCATCTCCTGCGCACGCTTTATGTCAACTTCAGATGCGTTCATTGTGAGCTTCCTCAGGAAGTCGTACCTGTCAAGGTCAGACATGGTAACGCCTATGAACCTGGCGCTGGGCGTTGCTACGTTCTCCCCCATGTATGCAAGGTTTATGCTGCCTGTTTTTATGGTCCAGTATATATACCATCCCCACGCATCTGAATCTGTAAATACATAGACGGGAAGGCCCATGTCGGAGAGCTTCCTTATGAGCCTTCTTGTGCCTCTTGCAGCCTGGCCCTGCGGCGTTATAAGTATTGCGTTCTCCTTCTTCCAGAAGAGGTCCTCATTCAGCCTCTGCCACAATGCGTCCTTTTCCACCACAAGAACGTATTTGGCCTTTATATCGACGAACTCTATGTCGTTGTCAACGTCGCTGGGTATGGCCCAGCCTGACCTTCCCTGCTTAGCGCAGTCTATCTTTATATCCTCGTTGCCGAACGTGTCAATGATGCGCATGTTCCCGGCAAGCACCCCCTTCCTGTTTGCATTGAGGTTTAAGTCTTCGCGCTTGATGTCGAGCGAAACCTCAAGGTCCTCTATGAGCGGGTTCGACTCCGCCTGCTCGCTGAATATGTTTTCCTCTATGTCTTCCCCAAGCGAGAACTTGAGCTGGTAGAAGAGGCCCCTTATCGTTGTATGAAGCCCTTCCTTCACGAACCTGTGGCACTTCGAGGCTATGGCTATGGTCTGCATGAACCTTTTCGACTGCGCCACATTCATGAAGCTGCGCTCCTCCTTCGCCTTGCCGAGTCTGAGATAGCCCTCCTTGCTGTCGTAGCGTATATTCGAGCGTGTCCTCGCGAGGGTCACGAACTTCGGGTCTTTGCCTGAGCTCACATCATCGAGTATGCCCTTGCCTAAATCCTCTATCTTAGAACTTGAATCTTCTGCCATGCTGATCGCCTTTATATGTTTAAGCGTTATCCTTAAGATGATCCACAACCAGAGGAGGCCTCTCGCGCGAATCGCTTGTCATATAGTGCTTGAGCTTTGCAACCATCGCGTCGCGCCTGGGGCTCTTTCTGAGCGCGCGCTCGAGCACCTCGGCTATGTTTCCCGCTTCTATTATCTTTATCTTCTCAAGCTCCTTCTTGTCTATGTTTACATCCTTTGCGTTGCTCTTAGGTATTATCGCGGTCTTCATGCCAGCTTCTATGGCTGCGCTGACCTTGTTCGTTATGCCCCCTACAGGAAGCACCTCCCCGCGAACGGAGAGCGAGCCTGTCATAGCCACTTCCTGGTCCACAGGTATACCCTCAAGCGCAGATATAACCGCAACCGCCACTGATATGCTTGCGCTGTCTCCCTCTACGCCTTCGTATGTCTGCAGGAACTGCACATGTATGTCGTAGCTTGTCATGTCCCTTCCCATGTGCTTCTTTATAAGCGCACTTATGTTCTTCACAGCCTCCTGAGCTATTTTGCCAAGCTTGCCAGTAGGTATAAGCTTGCCCTCGGTTCTTGAGCTCGCAGGGGTTACCTCTGCCACTATTGGCAGCACTATGCCTGCAGACAAATAGGACGAGCCTACAACCGCAAGGCCGTTCACCCTTCCTATGGCAAAGCCACTTGTCCTGAAGATCTTGTAGTCCTTCCTGTAATCGATGGTCTGCGCCACATACTGCGCCTCTATGGGCCTGGCAAGCTCCATTGCGGCGTTGACCTCGTCCCTTGTCACCACCTTCTTGCCGCGCTCCACGGCCATGTCCCCCGCAGCGCGTATGAGGCCTCCCAGGTCCCTGAGTATGAGCGTAAGCCTGTTCTTCCTTTCGCTGCGCCTTCTTGCCTCTTCCATTATCGCCATGCACGCATCATAGTCAAATGGCGGAATCTTGCCGTCCTTCTTGATTTCCTGCGCTATGAACTTTATAAGGCTTTCGCGGTTTGCCTCTGTATCCTGCATCGACGATTCCATATAGACCTCATAGCCGTATCCTCGTATTCTAGACCTTAGCGCAGGATGCATCTTCTGCACATCCTGAAGGTTTCCCGCAGCCACAAGAAGGAAGTCGCACGGCACAGGCTCTGTCCTGACAAGAGCACCGGAGCTTAGCTCGCTCTGCCCTGTTATCGAGTATTTCTTTTCCTGAAGTGCGGTAAGAAGCTCCTGCTGCGACTTGGGGTCAAGGTCGGCAATCTCATCTATGAAGAGCACGCCTCTGTTGGCCTTGTGTATTGCTCCGCTCTCAACTCTCAGGTGAGGCGGCGTTCCTAAACCCCCACTCTGCAGCGGATCATGCTTGACATCGCCAAACATAGCGCCTGCCTTGCTTCCTGTTGCCTCTATAAATGGGGCATGGAGTTTGCCTGTGTTATCCACTATGAGCTTAGGCTCCCCGCTGTCAAAAACCCCCGGAAGTATGCCGCCCATTCGCCTGAAGCTGCTTACAAAGAGTGCCATGGATCCGAAGATAAGTATGCCCAGTATAAGCGCCCCTATAACAAGGACATCGTTGCCTTTTACTATGCCGAAGAATGTCACTGCAAGGAGTATTATTACAAGTATAGCCACTATGGGCACTATGCTGCTTTTTGTCCTGCCTGAATCTATACGGCCCTTAAGTCGTTCATGCTGCACTATTTGCCTGCCCTGGCCTTCAGGCATAGGCTTGCCCTCCTCAGGCCTCTGTGCATATGTGCTTACCACCTTTATAAGTGGCTTGTTCTCGTCATTCGGATTTCTGTATACAAGCACATCCTGAAGGTCAGTGATGGAAAGGAGCTCGGCCATGCCCTGTGCCAGCATTGTCTTGCCCGTGCCAGGCTGGCCTACCAATAGAACATTCCTGCGCTGCTTTGCTGCCTTCTTTGTTATCGATACTGCTTTTTCCTGGCCTATTACCTGGTCTATTACAGTACCCGAAACCTTTATATCATCAGTTGTTTTGAACGCCTTCATAATATGATAATAAAGCGCAAAGAATAATAATATGTGCTGCACGTCGCAGAGTTCCGAGGCATAAGTGGTGTAGCGTAAAATTCCTGCCCATATGTAATACACAGCTTCATGAAGCGCAGGCTTATGAAATTTTCAGAGAAATGGCCAAGCTCTTCGCGTATGCCATGAATTGCTTTGTGAAGCTGCGCCCGGCTAGAGCGTATAATTTATCCATACAAACCCTGAATAAACCACACCTGTAGGCTCACCTATTCCGTTATTGTTGAATTCTTTATTGTTTCAGCCATAGCTGGTTTTGGTATTCTTAATCTTTGTCATGCTTATCATCTATGTGTTCCTATCCGAACTGTTATCTGTCCTAATCTAAGAGATTCACACATAGCTATTTATTTGTATACCAAGTGTATATCAAAAATACGTATTAAAAATGCATATATAAAAGTGCTGTCATGAAGTTGCAGAACGCTCTCGAGTATCTCAGCGTATACGGATGGGCAATCATCATAATAGGCGTAGCCCTTGCAACCCTCTATGCATTGGGTGTATTCAACCCAAGCCACTTTGTTTCCTCGCAGTGCTTCCTTCCTGCTGGCTTGTATTGCAGCTCCTTTTACTTGTTCACCAACGGCCTTCTGAAGGTGAATTTGCTCCAGACTACGCAGGCGCCCATAAACATCACCGCCTTGGGCTGCAATGAGAACGGCACAGCATATGACATGCAGCAGCCGTATAATCCCCCAACAGAGCAGATAACCCTGCCCATAGGCTCAAACTATACGTTCAGCGTGCAGTGCTATAACGGCGCATCTTATTATTCCGGCAGCATAGGGGACATGTATTCGGGCTATCTCATAATAAATTACACAGACATAACAACAGGCTTTCCGCAGGTTGCATACGGCAAGATCGTAGCCAAGGTTTCCGCGCAATCAACAACATGACGCTGCATAAGCCTGAGCATGCCCTGCCTGCTGCAGCAACAGGAACCAACAGCAGCAATATGGATAGTTATATATGTCTTTACTAACGCATTATTTCTGCTGGTGTTATGCATAAGAAAAAGGCGCATTCCGGCAG
>JAJYIA010000002.1 GCA_021796295.1 Microcaldota archaeon | reverse complement strand
CGCTATTCAGGTCCGTACAATTCAATTTACGTTCGGCGTAGAAACAATATCCTTTAATCCTTAACTCAGCTAGTTTTTGGTAATAGGTGAGTAAAATTACCTACTACTAGCGTCTACAAAACAGACAGAAAGTATTATAAATTAATATTACTAATATTGGTAATATGGAATATCCAAGTTGGGTGCTGTCACGTAAGCGGAAGAGAACTGCAATAGAAAGACATGGAGACAATTATTATCTCAGAGAAGTAAGCAGTGTATGGGACAAAGACAAACATAGGGCAAGGAAGATTAGTGGTAAGTATTTGGGCAAGATAACTGCAGAGGGACTTGTGCCGCCAAAACACGAAGTAGTTCTCTATAACTTAACAAAGAACGGAATAACTGTGAAAGAGTATGGTGCAACGCAGTTCCTGATGGATCTGAACAAGGATATAATAGATCTCATAAAGAAGTATTTCCCGAATGATTGGAGAGAAATTTTTGTATTTGCAGCATTTAGGCTACTACGTAATTCTCCGATAAAAAATCTAGACTTTCTTAATACAACGTCATTCATTTATGATACCATTAATGCAGATATGAATGGCAGATTGATTGGAAGATTACTAAGAGAATTAGGTACGGAAAGAGGTACGATAATAGAATTCCTCTCAAATTTTGTTACAGGAGGAGAATATCTGGCTGTAGACCTAACACATGTCTTCTCGTTGTCAGAAAATGTTGTTTCGGAGATGACTGGTTACAACAGCAAAAAAGATTATGCACCGCAAGTGAATCTTCTTTATCTCTTCAACTTAACAAGAAGTATGCCAGCATATTTCAGGACTATCGTAGGTTCTATATCCAGCGTCTCGGCATTGTCACGAAGTATAAAGGAAAGCGGCATAAAAGATGTAGTATTGGTTGGTGATAAAGGCTTCTACTCAATAAATAACGTCAACGACCTTGAAAAAGAAGGGCTTCATTACATACTTCCTCTCAAACGTGACAGTTCACTCGTAAACTACGACACTGTTCGAAGCGGAGATATGCGCAGATTTAGTGGCCATTTCATTTTCGAAAGAAGGCCAATCCATTATTATTCATACAGTCTGGACAAAAGAAAGGTGTTTCTTTTTCTCGATGAAAAACTCAAGACAGAAGAAATGAAAGATGCAATTCAAAGAGCTAACGATGAAGAAAAGAGTAAAGATGAACAAGACAAAAGCAGGGAACAGTTTTATGAGATGAATCACAGGATGGGCACAATAGCCATAATAACAGATTTGCAGACTAACTGTGGAGAAGATGTTTACTCATTCCTAAAACAAAGAGTCAACATTGAGCAATTGTACGATACCTTCAAGAACACATTAGAGGCAGACCGTTCTTACATGCGTGACGATTATCAGTTGGAAGGATGGATGTTTATCAACTTTGTAGCGATACTTCTCTACTATAAGATATACAACCTTCTTGTTGATAAGAAGGTGCTCAAAAAATATTCGATAAAAGACGTTTTACTACATCTTGAACGGGTACATAAATTGAAGATTGGTGACAAGTGGATTACTTCAGAGGTACCAAGGAAAACTGCCAATCTCATTGAAAAACTTGAGATACATATTACCAACGATCAGCGGAGTTAGGGGTTAATCTGTCTCAAAGCCGGTGTCATTGCAGGTTAACGTCGAGAAAATGGCTAAAAAGAGAGCCTACATACTAATTGCATGTGAATTCAAGTCTGACATCGCATTATGAGTGTATCAAAAAGCTTGCTTGTACCATTTCTCATACTCCTTATGAGTGCCGACAAAAAAGAACCTTACTCGTTTACTTTCTTCAAAAACCATGTATATAATCCTATACTGTCCTAATTCATCAACAAAAAATAAACTTTTCCTTAAATGCCTTTTATTAGGATAATTTAGAATTTTTCCAATCTTCTTGGCAATTCTAAGCTTAATACTCTCGTCCAAAGACTGAAAATATTCAGACCACTCCTGGTCGTATTCGGCTTCGTACGTGTTTATCACCTAAACTCTCGACAAGGAAGCCCACACGCTTTAGCGGTGGGAGGAATTGTCGAGTAGTTAGTATTATATATTTCGTAGTGCATCATGTTCTTGGTGAAATATCCTGTGTGGATATGGATATAGGGTATGAGGTTGTATGGCCGACGTAAAATCCTAAATCGCAACTGGCCATGCAAAATCGTCTTCGGAGCGGCAACTGTTGTTGCCAGTTTTCCCAAGACGGAGCCATTGTAAACTGGCTCTAACGGTAGTTTACTTAGCGTATTTTGCATAAACACCCAAAGCCTCTCTTGAACTTAGCAATTTCCGTTTCCCTTCTTTTATTTCTTTATTTATTTTGTCTAGCTTCTCTTTAATCATAATCTCCTCATTGATATGCTCCTCTCCAAAGTTAAGTATTGCAAGTCTTATTGCCTCAGATTTGGTATTGGCGTATCCTTCCTCAACCATACTGTCAAGAATTTGTCGTATCCTACCTCTTAAAGTAACATTCATCTCATCACTAAATAATATTATGCAACTTATAATTTAAATATGTTCTGTTTATGTACTGTTTTTAAGCGTCATATTGGTCTCCATTGAATACACCCCCCTTCGTGAATTGTAAACGGGGAGTCCGCGATTTGAACGCGGGTCGCCACCTCCCGAAGGTGGAAGCCTACCAAGCTAGCATAACTCCCCTTATAAAACAAGAGCCCCGTTTTTTGTAACTAAGACGTCATCCTCTATTCTTACGCCTCCAAATCCAGGTATATATATGCCCGGCTCTACAGTTATTATCATGCCAGGCTTAAGAACCAATTTGGATTTGGGCGAGAAGCCCTCGCCGTCGTGCACCTCTACGCCTATAGAATGCCCCAGCGAATGTATAAACCTTCCTTTGTAAGCGCCTTTTACAGAGGTATCTATAACCTTGCTTGCAGCACCGTGTATATTTCTTCCAAGTGCACCGGGCTTTATCTTCCTTATTGCACCCAGCTGCGCCTCCTTCACAATCCTGTACATCTCATTCTTTTTCTCATACCTGTCCATGGGCTTTTTGCTGTTGTCACCAAATATGAATGTCCTTGTTATGTCAGAGCAATAGTTCTCTGCTTTTGCCCCTGCATCTATCAGTATAAAATCGCCATATTTAAGTCTTGTTGAATTCGGAAAGTGGTGGGGGTATGCTGCATTCTCGCCAAAACAGACTATTGTTCTGAAGGAAGGCCCAGCTGAGCCCAGCGAGGCGGATATGCTGTCAAACTTCGCAGCAAGCTCCAGCTCACTTATGCCCTCTTTAAATTCTTTCTGGATAAGCATCATGGCCCATTTTGTTATAGATGCTGCTTTGCGTACCATTTCAAGCTCTTCATTGTCCTTTATCATCCTGGCCTTCAGAAAAGCACCCGATATGTCTATAATTTTTTCAGGCGCGTATTTTTCCCTGATCGATTTGTATAATGCATAAGGTATAAACGATTCGTTAAGCCCTATAGTATGCCTGCCTAGCTCATCTTTCATAGCCTTCCTCAGTGCCTGGGCGCTTCCTATCTTTACAATTTTCATGCCTTCCTTCGCTTCCTTTCTTGCCGTATCATACTCAAGCGAAGATGTAAAGAGCGTGATGCTGTTTCTTTTCAGCAGGAGATAGCTGTATTCAAAAAGGCCGCTTGTAAATCCCGTCATATACATAAAGTTAGGATCTGCATTTTCTGTGTTCATCAAAAGTATCCTTTCAACGCTACCAACTGAACCAAAAACCTTTTTCAGCTTAGCCTCCAGAAGCCTATCCATGTGACATCCTACTATGTTGATTTGACTGCAGCAGGACGCCGCAGTCAATAATACTTCCAGGTTAACTCACATCTCACCTTACAATCTTTTATACCTTTACACCACATTCATAATGCTCTACTACCCATCGCATGTCGATATTCTGACTTGAATTATGGGAAAGAGGGCGTTAGTCTCCACACACGTCGCTAGAACGACAGGATGTCACTCAACGCCCCTCCTTTCCCTCAAGGTCTGTAATTTCGTTGGTCCTTGAGCATACAATAAATGATTCTGAGCAGATGCCTTGCAGCTGCAACTCTTGCCTTTTTGCTACCTGTCCTTACTATAAAATAAGGGGGCACAAGCCCCCTTATTTTATATGTAACCTCGATACCATGTAATCTTGGCAGAAAACGCATAGCTCGGCATACATAAGAATAATCGGAACTTTTTTGTATTTTTTGATACATAATTATATAAATATGCATTAAATATATGGAGATACGCATGCGTTTCATATATGCAATAAAAGCGGATGATTACAATGGCCATAGCTAACGTTGTAAGAATGTATCTTAAGAACAAGCCGTATATTCTTGAGGCCATGGAAAGCGGCATAGTGAACCTGAGCGCCCTTTCAAGAATAATAGGCAAATCGCTCAGCATAAAAAACTATGCAGCCATAAAGGCCGCACTGCGCAGATATTCTATGGAGCTGAGGAGGGCAGAGTTCGGCATAGAGGCAAAGGCACTCTCGGTACTGAAGGGCAATTCCATAACCCTCATAGACGGAGTTTCGCTCATAGTCATGGACAAGGAGATTGTAGCCCAGAACTTAGCAAAAGTAAAAATGGGCGACTATTTCGTCTACCTTTTCAGCCCAGAACAGGCAAGGGCGCTGAAGGAGCACAGGCAGATAGTTAAAAAGCACGAAAACTGCTCTGCCATTATAATACGCTCGGGGGAGAGCGTGGAGAGCGTGCCTGGCGTAATGGCGTTCGTAACATCGCTCTTTGCAGAGTACAACATAAACGTGATAGGCATGATCTCATGCTACACAGATAATATATTTGTAATAGACAGGCTGGACAGCATGCGCGCCTACGAAATAGCATCAGAAGTTGTAAAGTAAACTACCCACGGCTAAAGCGTATGGGCCTCCTTGTCGAGAGTCTAGGTGAAAGCATGTAGCCCATGCACGCAATATCCACAATAGGATTTTTATATGCAGGCAGCCAAAACCAATAACAAAACCAGGTGTGCCTTATGTCCGAAGGCCTCAACATTATCAGAAGCGACAAAGTCTACAGGAATATGCGCAACCCCTATCTTCTGAAGGATTATTACAGATTTAAAACAATCGAGCTGATGAAGGAGAGAGAGGTGTATGGCTCATCTCCGCCTGACCTCTTTGTTGGCAGGATCGGCTATCCCAATGTGTACATAGGGCCACTTGTGCCCCCTCAGGTAGGCAACACCGAGATATTGGGAACGCCTGAAAAGTGGGTAGGGAAGAGCATACCTGAGATAGTGGAACTGAGATCGCTGCTGATACGCGGCATGCACCGTACGAAAGTCACAAGCGTTGGCAGCGGCAGAATAGAAGACGTGCTTGCCGAAATAGCACTGGCAGAAAGGCACACCGATGTAGAGATGAAGCTTTCAAGGATGCCCAATCTGAGTATGAACCTAAGCGAGAATACACAGCCTTTCGGGCCCAGCGCGCCCATCGAAAGGATTGAGCTCGGCAACTCAAATGCGGAGAAGAATATAGAGAAGGCATATTCTGACAGCAGCATGCCTGCCTCTGAAGCAATAGGGGAGCTTTATGTAAAGGGCGTGCTTGTATCAAAGATACAGAAGGCCCTCTCAGCCGGCCTGCTCGGGCGCGGCAAAAAGAGGAGGTTCGTGCCTACGCGGTGGAGCATAACTGCAGTTGACGATACGCTCTCGAAGCAGAAGCTTATGTCTATTAAGGAATACAATCCTATAGCCGGCATAAGGGTATATGAAAATATCGCACTGGACAACAGATGGGTAATCATTATGTTTCCAGGATCATGGGAATACGAATCCATAGAGGCATGGTACCCCAACACAACGTGGAACCTGAACGGCACAGAGATAGACATGGGCTCATCATATGAATCCTACAACGGCAGAAAGACCTACGCCGAAATAGGCGGATGCTATTATGCTGCAAGGCTTGCAGTAAGCGAGCTCCTTGACAGCTGCAAGTCACAGGCAAAGGTCGTCATACTGCGCGAGGTCCACCAGGGATATATAATGCCTGTTGGAGTATGGAATGTGAGGGAGCATGTGCGCGAAACCCTCAGGAAGGCTCCCAAGGCATTTGAAAGCGTGGAAGGCGTGCTGAAGCACGCCTCAGCCCTGCTCGATATCCCTGTTGTCGAATGGGTAAAAAACAGCATGCTTCTCAGGAATATACTCAGGCAGAGGCGCCTTGCCATATAAGCACTTTTGTCTCACTTCAAGAAAGCGCGTGCACCTGACATTTTGCGGTATTGATTCGAATTCGTACATATGCAGCATGCATTACGCCTCTATGATGAGCAACAGAAGAAGAAGACTGAGAGCAGCCGAGAGCCAGAGCGCCTTTTCATGCCTTACGCCGCGTGCCAGGCGCACAGTAAATGCAAGCAGAAAGAGAGAAAGGCCGGCGAGGACCTTAGCAAAGCTCAGTGCCGCCCTCGTGAACGTGAGCATCATTATAAACGCAGTACAGAGAAGTCCCATCAACGTCAGTGCTATCGCTGCCCTGCGATTCCACGCATACTTCCTATAAACGAGCTTTATGTTGATTTTACCACCACATAGGCAAAGAACGATATAAATGCAAGGATCAGGAATCCAGTAATGGGTTCCTTCAGCCTGGGATAAGACCCCAGACCCCTCCTTCTCAGTATGCGTAAAGAGAAGACGTTCAGCGATGCGCTGGATATTGCAGCGCTTACCTCTAACACAATTGTCAGAAATGCCAATATAAGGTACATTCAAACACCGATAAATTCCAACCTATGCAAAAGCGCATATGCAAGGAGTATGCCTTCGCTCTCGCCATACCTGAGAAGCCTCAGGTTTAAGCCCCTGCTGCCCTCGCCAAATATGAAAACAGTCATCTGCCTCTTATTCCATCTCCTGAGGTAATGCGGCGCAGAGTGCACATCCTCTGCGTCTATAATTCCAAGCCTGGAAAAGGCCGCGCTCCTATAATCCTGTATGCTGCCTCTGTACATGCCGTTGATGATAAGCATCTCCCTTGTCAGCTCTTCTAAAGCGGCCTCTCTTGCGCCCTTGTCACAGCAATCTGAATCTGGACGTATAGCACTCTCTTCTTCCTGCTGCTTCCGGTAAGAAGACGCATCGACCTCACCGCCTTCATGCATGTGCAGACCTTCTTCAGCAGGACCGCCATTCTTGTAATTCTCGATGCCTGTAATGTCTATTCTTATGCGCCGCCTAGCCATCCTGACGGAGCGTATGAGAAACATAATGGCTATGCCTATGAAGACAGGAAGAAGCTGCATTGCCGCATACGCTACAGCATTCATATTCTCGCCAGTGCAAAAGAGCCCCTGCCCGTCCTTACGGCCCTGTAGCCTATGCTTGACATCGCCTCTATGGCGTCAAGCACATCATGCTGCGCTATGCCGTGCTCCTTGGCTATGTCTTCTATGCTGAAGCCGCAGCTATGTTCATACACCATGAGCTTCGCAAGTATGTGTATGGCCCTCAAATGCCAGCGCTCTGCCCTTGCATCAGCTTCCTGCCTTTCCTTTGCAAGCCCCAGGATCCTTCTTGCAAGCACCAGGTCGCTGCTTATATCATGTCTCCTTTCCGCTTCCTGCATTGGATGTTCTGCAAGCTGCTGCCTGCCGAGTACCCAGACCATGTACGGGAAGAGGCCTGCAATGTCGAACGTGTAAAGGCCCTCAAGCACGCCGAAGAGCGAAAGCAGCTTCAGCATTGCGTCTCCAAAAAGGTAAAGCGGCGTTTCCTTCGCATATATTTCAAGGAGTATCTCATGCTTTTCAAGCGCAATTATATAAAAGTGGTCGCTTTGCTCTGTCCTGAGCATGTACCTCAGGCTTGTGCCCCTGCCGAGCTGCGTAAGCGAGGGGTAGAGCCTGAGCCTCTCGGCTACGCTTCCCATGCCTGTAGACGCTACCGCCCTTACGGGTATCCTGCTTACCAGATAGCCTTCAGACCGGCAACTATTTCGAAGCCTCATCCATTCCACCTACGGCCATTGAGAATGCATCAGAGAGCTCAATATCTCCTATGCCGAATCCTTCGAGAGAGCGCAGGATGGCCCTGCGGTCAGCTCCGCGGCGCATGAGACCGTATATAAGGCTGTGGAGCTCTACACTTCCGGATCTCTTGATCTCGGATATGAATGCCGATGTGTCGTCTTTGCATAAGCCGCTTATCACGGCCTCAAGCCTTTTCTCCTCTATTTCGACCATGTTCCCACCAAAATCCAGTCTGATGCGCCTCTTGAGGCCTATGCCTATAACCCTTTTCAGCACAAAGGCCTCCCTTGCTGCAGACTTCCTTATCTGTACTACGTAGCAACTGCCCACATCTAGGTTTTGTATTCTGAGAAGAGCTTCCTCGCCTATGTTGTAGTTCCTGGCTATCTTCTCAAGGCTCCCCCTGTTCTGCATCCTGAATATGAAGAGCGTGGCCACGTTCGCTATGGCTTCAAGCTCGGCATCTTCAACGAGCTGCGAGGCGAAAACAAGCCCGACAGAGTACTTCCTGCCTTCCCTCACTATGGCGTTGAGCGGCGCGCTCCTGCCAAGCATCTTCCACGCCTCATCCATTATTACGAACAAACGCCTCCTGCTGGCGCCTGAGCGCATGACCTCTGCCACTGCCCTGAGAACACTCTCGGCATGCTGCACCTTCTCGGCCTCGCTGTAGCCCTTCAGGTTAATATAGGTTATGCCCTGCTTAAGCTGCATCTTCACAGAAGGCCCTGTCTCTCTGCAGCCTGCGAATCTTGCAAATTCCGCATATTCGCCTGTAAAGTCTACAAGAAGCACTGAGCACTCAAGCATGTAGTGAAGCCTTAGCATCATGTTCTTCATAAGGAATGTCTTGCCTCCGCCGCTCATGCCGAATATGAAGACATGCTGGTTTATAAGATAGTCAAAATTTATGAAGAACGGCACAGAGAGGAGCCCTGTGAACCCTATAAAGATGCCGCCGCTGCACGCGCTTTCCATGGCATCAATATCGGGCTCATCCGGCACAGGCGCATGGAATAGCCTTGCCGCGACCTCCTCATTTGCAGTTTCGTAATACCTCATGCATGCGCCTCTATGAATCCCAGGAGCTCCTCTCCGGAGAGTATCCTGTAGCTCAGGCCGAATGCCGATGCAAAGGAGCCCGCTATGTGCTCAATGCCCCTTGAAGACTCAAGCGCAGCCTCGCCCCTGTCTGCTGAGCGGGCAGAGGTTTTCAGCCTTAGCAGCATCCTGTATGTCTTGCCCGGGCCTAGCCCTGCTATCTCTGAATTGATGAGCTCTATCTCTCGGGTTATGCTGTTTATCCTCTCATAGCGCCTCCTGTCAGCCCTGGTAAGCTCTATCTCCTTCATCCTTCTCTTCATCTCAAGCGTTTCAAGAATCTTGCCCTTCTCCGCTTCAGCGAGTTCTATACTGAACTCGAACGG
This sequence comes from Microcaldota archaeon, assembly GCA_021796295.1. GTDB lineage: Archaea > Micrarchaeota > Micrarchaeia > Micrarchaeales > CABMGC01 > JAJYIA01. The sequence continues at coordinate 31,773 of JAJYIA010000002.1, read as the reverse complement.
CTCGCGTACGTTCTCAAGCATGGACCTGAAGACTTTTCCGTCTATGCTGCTTGAGCTGCCAAGCTGCAGCACTGCAAGCGATATGCTCAGATACGCCGTGCCCACCTTCTTCACAGCTGAAGGCAGCCTCTCGTTCACAGCATAGCCATTATAGACCTCAATAACCGCTGACCTTTTTATCAGCAGGTTGTTAAGTATATGGCCGCTGTTCAGGTATAAGGACGAGAAAAGCATCAGCAGTAAGGCGCACGCCACAAAGATGATATTGTACGAGGCAATGCTTAAGAGTATGCAGACGACTGCAGCAGCGTAGAAAAGATAGGCATAAAGCCTATTCGCAATGTCGTCTTCCTCCATCCAATCACAATATATCGAATCTTCCAAAGCGGGCTTCAGAGCCCAGGGCCGATGCCAGTTCCCTTATCGATATGCCCGTTATGATAAGGCTGAATGCAGGAAGCACGAAGGCATATACTATGAGGTAAGAAACCGAGACGATTATGCCGTTCATCACGCCTGAGAGCGCGCCGCTGAGCTGCGAGATTATGCTGTTCATGCTGCTGAGTATGCCTGTGCTCAGGGCATTATACGAGGCAGCTGATGAGATCAGGCTGCTTTCAGTTCCTGAAGCGCTCACCGAAGCCTGCGATATTGATGTCGAATTTATGCTTAATGAGTATGTGTTTATCAGCATCGAATTCAAAACGTATGTCATGGGAAATACTGCATACATGCCTATGCTCAGAGCTATGAGAAAGCCGCCTATCTTCCTCGTAGGGTAAAACGTGCGCAGCACAAGCCCGGAAGGCAGTATGACCTCAAGCGCGCCTGCCGATACGAATACGAGGACAGCAGCCTGGACAACGGCACTAACTGCCACGTCAATAAGAAGCTTTATCGCGTACCTGAGCTCATTCAGGATAGGCATGAGCACGTATCCGAATGAGAACGAGACTATAAAACTGAACTTCAGGGATGCAATCATTCCTACGATTGCATTCAGAGTAAGGAGTCCGGTTGTTATATTCATGGCCATGCTGAAGACCGAAGCATGCGAGACGCCCATGAAGGTGTACGGCTGCGTACCCACAAGATAATTGTAGGAGAGGCAGATGGCAGAGTTTCCAGATATGAGCTGAGGGCAGTGCAGTGATGTGTTGGCCGGTATTGCCGAATTGACAAGTCTGTTCACAAGGCCTCCGTTGGCAAAAAGAAGCATCATGCTCCCCACAAGCACGCCGCTTATGATTGACTGATAAAGCCCCTCGCTTCCGAAGTCCTTGAATCTGCGGTCGTTCAGCGCATAGCCTATGCCAAGCACCATCCCGCTTATCGCAATCATCATCGCCGTGAGAAGGACTGCTACTGAAAAGCCGTAGCTTCCAATTGCGCCGAACTGCATCCCATCACGTTGAATTTGCCGAGAGGTTGGAGAGAAGATGCGTTGATGCGACGGCAAGGCCTGTTGACGCAGCGGAGAGCACAGCCACGATAATGGCGCCTATTATGAGGTCGATCGATGCGCTGTGGAGGTTTGCCCTCTTGTAACCAGGGAAGAGCTGGCCTATGGCGTAGAATATGCCTGCTACGACGAAAAGAACGGCGCTGAGAACAGGACCTATGTGCATGAGTATGCCCTGTATATTGTTCAGGGTAGAGATTATGTCAAGGGTCTGCGGAGTGTACGCATAGGCGCTCCTGTATGCAAGGAGCGCAGCAGCAAAGAGCAGCGGAATCCTGATGAAACTGCGCCCCAGTGCGATGACTGCTTCCTTCCTATATATTTTATTCAAATACCCACCTTTATATTTTAGTAAAAATCATATATCAGAATAAATATTTAAACATTTCCATAAAACCCTAGGCTGGCATAAGCAGCGAAATCTGCACGGCACATCCTGGGTCGCGTTCCAGAAAACTATATTAAGTCTATGTGCATAAGTATTACTGGGTAATAGAATGAAAGCTTTGCATGCACTTCTGGATGGCATCGACAGGTTTTTTGGGTTTGATACGGCATATGCGCATTGCGACATACCCTGCGGCATCTATGATCCTCATGCTGCGCAGATGGCGGCGCATACTGTCATACGCATGGCAGACCTCATAGCCGCATTGCCCAAGGACAATACTGTTGAAACAATGCATAAGCTTGTGAGGTACACCGCAGTCAAGGAAGAGCACGCCGAACTGTGCAAGCGAGAGATAAGGATCCTATGGGGCGATTACTTCAAGCACGAGCACCTTGAGCAAAACCCAGAATTGCAGGAGCTCATCTGGAATGCGCTGAAGCTTGGCTCCGAGGCGCGCCAGAAGACGGATGTCAAAACTGCAGAGGAGCTTCTTTCAGTTGTGGAAAAAATAGCCGAGATCTTCTGGAAGACAAAAGGCGTCGAGACAAAGAGGATAGAGGCATTCTACCCTACTAAGCGTGAGATCGTCTATCCAAAGGTCTGAGGCATGCACTTCCCGTTAAGGATCTTCAAGATAAAGGAGAGGAGCATGGAGCCCGAGCTTCATGAGGGCGACTACGTCCTTGTAAGGCAGGCCTTCATAAAGCTATCTCCAGGCGACATCGTTGTGCTCAGGCACCCGAAAAAGGAGATGAGCATTGTAAAGCGTGTGGCAAGCGCCGGAAGCCGCGGCTATTTCGTGAGAGGTGACAACAGTGAGCATAGCGAGGACAGTAGGCATTTCGGCCGCATAGGCAGCGAGGCCATAATAGGAAAGGTCGTATGCAAAATATAGGCATGCCATGCGCTGTGCCGAAATGCATAAATTACTTGCCTTCCAAATAGCTCTAAAGGCGGGCTTCCTAAGAGTCTTTAGTATTTGATGGGCTTCTGAAGCTGCAACTGTGCATGTGCACTTAATAATGTAAGTAATGAAAAGATGATATTATGAAGCTAAGGCCTGCAAGGACTATGAGGTATATAAACAGCCAGGCATGGGGCAGGTACTCTGTGAAGAAGCCGAAGAAGAATTATGTGAAGGCGCTGCCGCATACAAGCCTGCTAATATTCAGGATGGGAGTGGACAAGCCTACCTACAGCAGCAGATACGCTCTTGTCTCAAACCAGTATGTGCAGCTGAGGTCAAATGCGCTGGAGGCGGCAAGGCAGGTTGCAAACAAACATCTTGAGCGAGAGATACCCGGCAACTACTTCTTCAGGGTTGTTTCTTACCCGCACAACGTGGTAAGGGAGAAGAAGAGGGCAACAGGCGCAGGCGCAGACAGGCTCTCGCAGGGCATGAATCTCTCATTCGGCAAGGCGGTTTCGAGGGCCGCAAGGCTCAGAAAGGGCCAGAGTGTGTTTGAGCTCAAGGTGGACGTCGCCTCAAAGGACATAGCAAGGGAGGCTCTCAAGCGCGCAGCATCAAAGCTTTCCGGCACGTATACCATAACTGCCTCGTAGAATGCCAAATCGCGGAAACTGCTCAGCTTTGTGAATAACCACAGCATTCCCCCAACTTCGTTGGGGTTTGTAAGCCTTGCCCTGCAGTAATATACATGCCGCAGATGGGATCCGAAGCCATACCCTCACCATTTGATGTAAGTGAACTGCATAATCATTTATTGCTTTCTCTGTATTGCTGGTCTTGCACGCCATCGCATAGTGCTTCGATCCCATCGCCACCAGAATCTCTTTCCATAAGGTTTTTAAGCTTTATCTTTTGTATTAATACATATCATCTGAATGGATAGATAAAGGTGTATATGTTTGCCAAACGCAAAAAAAGCGATGCCAGTAAATGGTAAGAATTGGTGGGGAGGCACAAAGTGGATAACATTGCTGCTCTTTATATACAACACCATACTTGGTTACGTAATAATAGAGTTAACTGCTAGAAGCGGCTCTGGATTGGGCGGCGTTCTCCTTCTGCTTATAATAGCAGTGGATTACATAATCATATTCCTCTTTGCGATACACGTTTCAGGAATGATGGAGAAAAGGAAGCAGCTGGCGGCAAGGCGCTCAAGAGGCACTTGATGCCTAGTGAGGTAAAAGAGGTAATGGTAAAAGAGGTAACGAGATGAAAGACCTCTTAGTGAAGCTTGCGATAGTTGCATTCGTGTTGTACAATGCAGCTTTAGGCTTCCTTGTAGTGAGGCTTACGACTGAGCCGATTGTTGCGCTCATTTTCATATCAGTTGACCTCTTCCTCACATTTTATTATGTGTGGAGCATGATGAGGGAGAAGTACAAGACCTACATCTTCAAGAGATCGCACAAAGAGCTAATAGAGAGGGCAGTTTCTGAGATCAGCAAGCCGCGCTAAAGCAGGATAATCCCGTAATCCCGGCCGGGGTGCATGCATGCTTTTTGGTTATATAGTGCCAAGTGTAGCGTTCATATCGCTTCTTTCTCTCATAGCACTGCTCATTTCCGATAGGAAAGGCATTACCCGGCTCCTATCGCGCAGTATCGATAGGCGTTCGCTCTCAATGGCCCTCATCGCAGCGCTATTCTTTGTGATAATATCGCTTCTTTTTGTAAGGCCCACAGAGCAGCTTTATTTCGATGAGAACATATACCAGGGCGTAGCGCTCAACATACTTCACCACTGGAATGCGCTGTGGTGCCAGTACGGAACCGGGAATGTGGCGCAGTGCTTCAATTCTGCGCTCTACCACGACCCTGTCGAGTGGGCATTCTTCATAGCAATGGCCTTTGCAATCTTCGGAGCAGGGAGAGGCACGGCCCACGCACTTCAGCTTTTTGTAGGCGCATTGTCCATACTCCTTATCTTCATTCTCACAGCACTGCTCACGCAGAAAAAGAGGATAGCCGTGCTCTCATCCTTTATGCTCGCAACCATGCCGCTGCTTTTTATCTGGGCAAGAACAGAAGCAGTGCTTGACTTGCCTTTCATGATGCTCTCAATTCTTGCATTCATATCAATGCTGATTTTCGTAAATAGGAGAAACATAAAGACATTCGGAATCCTTATCTCAAGCCTTGTACTCCTTGCATATGTGCGCAGTGAGGCCATGCTTCTGCTCCCGCTAATACTGCTGCTTTCGCTTGTATATGGTGAGAAAGGCATGAGAAAGACGGCATCAGCGCGTATAAAGGTGGCAACCAAGCATTTTTCAAACAATGCACTATTCCTTGCCGCGCTTCTCGCCTTTATACTCCTTCTGCTTCCCCAGTTTTACTACCTGGGCAATGAGCTGAGCACAGGCAACTACGGTCAGTCATATACGTCACAGAAGCTCTTCTCATTCTCAAATTTCGCCCACAATGCAAATGCAAACATCTCGTTCCTTTTAGGTGCATTCAACATATCAACAATGTACCCCTCGATTTTTCCTGAGACGGTTACGATCTTCGCTGTCGCAGGGGGCATTTTCCTCGCATTCGACAGGCGCATTAAAAACAGATGGGGTATGCTCCTCCTCTTGTTGGGGTGGTTCTTGCTATACTTCCTCTTCTACGGCTTTTTCTACGCCGGAGCGGCAACCTTCGGCGTCGATAGCAGGTTCATGCTCCAGCTTGTCCCCGGCCTTGTCATCCTTGCATCAATAGCCATATACGAAATTTCTGAGGCAGCGCAGCGCCGCTTCAGGCTTGGCAGGAGATTATCAGTAATGGCATACTCTGCGCTCTTTCTCGTCGTTTCGCTTATACCCTTGCTTCTCCTCTTCCCTATAACGTCACAGAACCCGCAGAATACCCAACTCCAGTATGGAATAGCGCATTCTGTAACGTTCATATACAACAACTACCAGAAGGTGCCGTCCAACTGCCTTGTCTTCTCATTCACGCCTGATGTATGGTATGGGCTAAACAGGAGCTCAGCGCAGATAAGCTACATATCTGAAAATGCGTTTATGTACAGGCATTTCAGCTGCCTTGTATTCGATTATGGATACTGGTGCGTGGTGCCGCCATATCACAATACAACATGCAGCAATATCCTTGATACCCACGCCCTGTCATCCATTGCCACTGAGAACGTGGGCCTGAGCGCAAACGTCTCGCTCTACATCATAGATGTCAATTCAACGCATTCAACATAAGGCGCCCTGCCGCTGCTCTCAGCTGCCCATCCTCCTTGCGTGAGACACAAGAGCGAAGATCTCCGAGAGTGACACAAGCACAACGACTGGCACAGCAATCCACTGGTTCAGTATAAGTGCCTTTGCCGGCACAACTACAGGAGCAGCATATAATAGTACCTCATATATGATGAGTATTATTAGGGAGTATATCATGGCCGCATAGACTCCGTTCAGCAGTCCGGCCTTTGCAGCCTCTGTAAGCCTGCCAGCGCCGTTTCCCACCTCTGCGCCAACGATCGCGCCTACTATGAGAGGCAGCACAATCATACCTGATGAAGAGAGAATAAAGCCCGAGTAGGTAGCCATAGCCTTCAGCATATATCCGCTTGTTATTATCCCTGAGGCCGCGAGGGTCTTAGCTGCAAGCGCAGCAAGAAGAAGGAAGGTCCAGAACGCCATGGGTGCAGCTATCTCAACCACACTCTGCCTGAACTCGATAGCCTTATTTGATTCTGTTTTGCTGCTTACCTTTATTGCATCCTCCGAATCCTCTTTCATGCTCCACGCCATTTATTCTGTTTCAGACAATCTATATAATACTATATGTTTTTATCGAACTCCCTGGCTACATCAGGAATGCGCTCAAGAATGTCAATTGCAAGTATGTGGTTGCCCCTTTTCACTGCAAGTGTGTCGCCTATGCGCGAATGCAGGTATACTCCAGCAACAGCTGCATCGAATACTCCAGCGCCTGTGGCTGCATAGCCCCCTATGATGCCGGAAAGTATGTCTCCTGTGCCCATCGTCGCAAGAGCAGATGACCCAGCTCTGTTGACCCTGAGCGCCTTGCCGTCGCTTATCACGCTCTCGTGACCCTTGAGCACGATGGTTGCGTTGAGCTTCTTTGCAGCGCCTATTACCTGCCTTATTTTTTCCTCAAGAGGCGCATCTTTAAGATCCTTTCCTGAAAGCGCAAGCATCTCCCCTGCATGGGGGGTCAGCACGAAGCCGTGGCCTGGCATGCGCATGCCTTTTATTGCATAAAGGGCATCTGCATCCAGCACTGTCTTTTTGCCTAGCCTTCCAGCCATTGAAACTAGCCTTCTTACAGCATCGATTGTTTTCTCATTTCTTCCAATGCCCATCCCGAGCACAATGGCGTCGGCCCTTTCAAGGTCCTTAACTGCATTTCCTGCAGAGTCGTAATCGATAAAGTCCCTGCCCATGCTGCCTACTATGATGTTCGGCGATGCCTGCATTGCAAGCAGTTTTATGCTCTCAGGCACATAGAGCTTGGCATAGCCAGCGCCTGTCCTCAGCGCTGCAAGCGTTTCATATGCCGCCGCAGCAGCAGAAGAAGGGGCCCCATGATACGCACTGCTTCCTCCTATAAGCAGCACTGTGCCATTGTCCCTTTTGCTGCTTTCAAGCCTTCTCGGCTGCACGGCCTTCCATGCGTCTCCCGGCCCGCAGAAAAGCTCTGCATCTGGTGGTATGCCTATGCTGCATATCCTGACCTTATTTTTAGTTCCGAGAAGCCCTTTTTTTGTCCTGTGAAACGTCAGCGTGTAATCTGCATCCACCATATCCTTTCCCGGGCCAAGGTCTGCATCCATGCCTGAAGGCAGGTCGACCGAGATCACAGTAACACTGTGGCCTTTTCTGTATCTGTTTATGCCCTCTATGACACGCCCTGCCCATCTTGGCATACTGCCGCTGAACCCTGTACCGAATATGGCATCGATGATGACATCGTTCCCGGTCATAAGCGCAGACAATTCTTTGTAATCCATCTCAGAAACGTTCTCAAGCACATTTGCGAATCTGCTAGAGGCCATGATTTCTGCGTTAGCCCTTGCCGGGCCTTCTCTCATGTCTTTTACGCCATTGAGGAACGCTACAGTGACGTTGTAATCTCTCATGAGGTGCCTTGCGCTTGTGGCCCCGTCACCTCCGTTGTTGCCTCTGCCTGCAAACACAAGTATATTGCTTCCTGGTTCTATGCTCTTAGATATGAAATCAGAAACTGCATGCGCTGCATTCTCCATGAGCTCTGCGGCACCTATCCCCAAAGCTGCGCAGTTCATCTCTACAGCTTTCATATCTGCAGCGCAGAATGCCCCGCTGCGAAGTGCTACAAACCCTTTTAAACCTTGGTTGCGCATAATAGTATTGGGAGGTATCTATTTAAAAATGGTGGTTTAGTGAAGGTTTACAAAAGCAACAACAAGCTTGCCATAAACGTGCCGTTCGAAGTTATAAAGGGGCTGGACCTAAAGGAGGACGACGAGGTTGATTTCTTCAGGTACAGCGAGAAGGCATTCCTCTTTTCAAAGAAGTCTGATGTCGCAAGCATGCTTATGGGAAAGCCGGCTGCCAGAGATCAGAGCGCATGGGAAGCAGCAAGGGAACCTTCACCACGTGAGCCTGAAAAAAGGGCGCCTGCGGCTGATATATCCGACAGCGAATTGGCTGTGCTTAAGGTGCTGGACACGCTGCGCTACAAGCAGCGCACAATAGAGGAGGTAGGCAAGCGCCTCAACGCAAGGGAGAAAGAGATACTCCAGGGGCTTATAAAAAAGAAGGCCGTGGTCATCTTCCCAGCTAATGGCAGCGGAGGCGTATACAGCATAGCAAAAACAATATACGACAGATTCCTCATGAGGAAGGGAAAGAAGCCGCAGCCACATCCTCAGAGCGACATCACAGGTCCTGTAAAGGCAGAGCCAAGACAGCACCTTTCAGTGAGCAGCGAGAGCGATCTTTCAAGAGAGCTGAAGAGCGCAGGCTTTGTGGTTGTGACTACAGAAGCCGAGGCCGCAGCGCTCTCACTTACCGTAGAGGAGAGCATACGCCGCGGCCAGATCCTCGGCACGCGAGCGTTCAACAGGAAATTTTATATATCCACGCGGTGGTTCTTCAACAAACATAATGACAGAATTCTGAAGAGCATAGGCGAAGGCAAGGGCCGTGTTGCAGACATAGCGAAAGATGCGGGATTAAAGGAGGATGGAGCACGGGCCATATTATACCTGCTCTCAGAATACGGCGACGTAAGGGAAAAGCGCAGGGATTTCTTTGCACCTGCATGACCTATTTGTATGCCACGAAATGATCGAATATTATTATCAGTATGGAGAAGAGGAAGACCCCCACAAGAAATATCCTTGCATTCATGCGCGGTCCTTTCTCCGGAGCATCATAAAAGCTAAGGACCCCGGCCTGCGACTGCGGTGTGGACAATGTGGGCATGCTCATCACTACTCTATTCACCAAATAGCTATAAAAACCTGATAGGAAGAATATGGTATGTTGGATAAAGGGGTCAATGTGTATATACTTGGCATATGGGACGGCCACGACTCTGGAGCTGCACTTCTTGAAGACGGGAGGATACTTTTTGCTGCAAACGAAGAGCGCTATACAAAAAGGAAGCTGGAGGTGGCATTTCCCAGGAATTCAATAATCGCCGCGCTTTCTGCATCTGGAATAAGCCCAAGGGACATAGACGCCGTGGCATTCTCCACAACAGAATTTACAAAGACCCTATCACGCGTCTTTCCCTGGCAAAAAGAGTCGTATTATCTGTTCAGAAGAAGGAAAATGTCCAGGCCAAGGCTAGAGTCGCTCAGGCACTATGCAAAATATTCAATGACAGGGGTAGGCGTTCTTCCATTGTGCCGAGGCATCAGCGAGGCCGCAGTGAGGAAGGAGCTCAGGCATATGGGGTTTGAGAAATTCAGGCTCTATGCAATAGAGCATCATACCGCCCATGCTGCTACTGCTGCTTTTACCTCTGGATTCAGGAAGGCTCTTGTCATAACGCTTGACGGCCTTGGAGACGGCCTCAGCGGCACAGTAAGCACATTCTCAAAGGGCAGGCTAAGGCGCCACTATACAATACCTGCAAAGGATTCTATAGGCATATTCTACGAGCAGGTGACCAACATAGTGGGCATGCGCGAGCTTGAGGATGAAGGCAAGGTCATGGCCATGGCCGACTACTCATACCCATTCAGCTTTGGGGAGAACAGGCTGAAGGATTTCTTCACCCTTGACGGCTTAAGAATAAAAGCAAGGTATGGGCCGCTGAAACAGTACGACCTGCTCAGCAGGATAGCATGGTCCATGCCCAGGGAGCAATTCTCATACATGGCGCAGCAGCTTCTTGAGCGAATGCTTACAAAATTTGTGGACAGCGCAATAAAGGAGTTCGGCATAGGTGCAGTGGCATTCGCAGGCGGAGTAATGTCGAACGTCAAGGCAAACATGAAAGCACGCAATCTCGGTGGCCTTAAGGATATGTACATCTTCCCCCACATGGGCGACGGCGGGCTTGCACTGGGCTCTGCATTGTACGCAAACTACATGCTTAACGGAACATCAGCATATCCGTTCGAAGGCGCATACCTGGGCAACGAATACAGCACAGCCAGAGTAAAGGATGCGCTGAAAGGCACGAAAGGCATCAAATATGAAGAGGATAGCGATGCGCCGAGGCATGCCGCAGATCTTATAACTCATGGGGAATACGTCTTCTGGTTCAACGGCCGCATGGAATACGGGCCGAGAGCTCTGGGAAACAGGAGCATACTTGCTGCTTCAGGTTCGGATGATGTCAAGGACAGGCTGAACCTATATGTCAAAAAACGGGAATGGTACCAGCCATTTGCGCCGTCAATGCTCAAGGAAGATGCTCCAAGGCTCCTTCATTCTGTGAAGACCTACGACAGGTTCATGACTACTGCATACAGGGTCAGGGAAGAGCAAAGCCAGATCATGAAGTCTGTAGTGCACATTGACATGACTGCAAGGCCGCAGATGCTTGAGAATGAGAACAGGGATTACAGGAGGCTCCTGCAGGGCATAAGGAAAAAGACTGGATACGGAGTAGTTCTTAACACGAGCTTCAATATACATGGCATGCCCATAGTGCTCAGCCCTGAAGATGCACTCTACACAATGAAGAAAACAAAGACAAGGCATATGTTCCTTAACGGCTACTACGTGGAGAACAAGGAAGCAGCATAAGCTGACTTATCTGGTGCTCTTTTTCTTTTTTCTCCCTTTCAGGGCAATGCGCAGTATAAGCGCAAGGATAAGCACCACTGCAGCTGCGGCTATGAACAGCGGCACATAAACAATGCCGCCTGAGCTGCCTTTTTCAGTGAGCGTAAGCGTGGAAAGCGTCGCATAGTCTGTGCCGTTGAAGGCATACGTTGCAGTGACGGCTCCGGAATAGGAGGCGCCTGAGCTTTCAGGCTCCACAATGAATCTGGCTGTTGCGTATTTCAGCGGCATTATCCTGACATTTTCTGATCTGTTGGAGATATAAGAAAAGGACGGTGGCAGTATTGGGTATATTGTTGCATCAAGTTCACTGTCACCGGCGTTCAGGGCATTCACTGCTATAATCTCCCTGCCGCCACTGTATGTTATGTTATATGAGAGCAGGATGCTGCTGTTTGCTGTTGTGCCAAAATCAAGCAGACAGGGAAAGAGCGCAATGAATGTCTGGCTGCCCTGCTGATAAGCCACAGTGAAATAGTCGGCATAGGTGCCCCTTGCATACACATTTGTAAGGTTTACGCCTGTTGTCGAGGAGCTGTTGGGTCCGAGGACGCCTATATCATAAGATGTGCCTACTGCTGTGGCATCCTTTATGGTTGGAAGCACATGCACGCTGTAAGCGCTGTCGTTGCCACTGTTGGAAAGACTAAAGACTACTGTGTTGCTGCCGAGAGCATGGCTGCATGTGCCTGTGAGCGAGACCGTTCCCGCATTGAGCATGCCTGCGCTGAGAAGCGCAAGCATAAATGCAAATACTATATCAACTTTCATAAAAATCAAGTATTCCGCAGCTCGTTCTGCACATGGGCATTACTCTGCCCGTCCACATCGGTTATATCTGGTCTGGGATGTCTTTTAATAGGCAAGACGGCACTGCCTATTATTGACTGGTACGCCTCGCAGGACGTCCAGTGCTTAGGATCTCTGCTGCTGCCTATCATGCTTCTTGCTTCGGCAGCCAATTCTCCATTCCAGAGCTTTTCAAGCCCATAATCCGTATCACGTATGTTGCCTATCTTGTAATTCCACATTATGGATGGATAAACATTGCCCCAGCTGTCCATGAATAATGAGGCGTCCAGGCTTCTGCATTTCAGCGGCGGGTTGCCAGTCTGCGCGAACTCAACAAGCCCCCTCAAGAAGCGCCTCTCTATGATCGCCATGGGATCCGCCTTCTTCTCCATCCTGCAAAAAAGGTCATTCATCTCCGCTGCCGCAATGCTTCTGTCTGCCAGTATTGCCGCATCTGCATTATGGTAATAATTGTCTGATAGCTGTGCAAGGTTTACGTGAAAATCACCATAGTTGACTTCACGCAGCTCTTTTTTCATCGCGCTAAGAAAGGCCATAATTTCCATAGACGTTAACCTGCTTAAAGTGTACGCCCTGAATTCGCATGCCGTTTACATGGCAACTATGATTTGTATGCATCAAGGTTTATATGTCCTCCTTTCTGGGTGCTCCCATCCCACGATTCAAATCATGAATTTCCTGCTCGCCTTATGATCACTCCTCTGCTTGATGCTGCGCCTGCTGCGAAAGGAATAATAGCAAGAGTGTAGCATCATTATTCATATGGTTTGGTGTTTATAGTGGCCAGAAGGCGTACAAGAAGGAAAATGCCGCTTCGCGAGGACTTCATGCTTAAGGAGCAGAAGAAGATCGAGGAGGGCGTGTTCGACATACCTACGATGCTCAAGCTCAGGCGCCTCTTCTCCCACAATATAATCGCCAGCCTGGGCTTCATCATTGCAGAGGGCAAGGAGTCAGACGTATATGTTGCAGAAGCAGGCAGCGCAATAAGCCCATCAAGCGCATTTGTTGCTGTCAAGATATTCAGGATAGAGACAACGGGCTTTGTGCGCAGGAAAGAGTATCTGGCAGGAGACCCGCGCTTTGGAAAGGTCAGGGGCAACGGCTATGAGATGGTTGCGACGTGGTGCAAAAAGGAATACGGAAACCTTAAGATTGCGGCAAATGCAGGCATACATGCGCCGCTGCCGTATTTTTTCAGTGGCAATATCCTTGCAATGGAGCTAATAACAGATTCAGACAGGCCTTCGAGGAGTATGAAATTAGCGCGCCTTCAAAGGCCTGAGGAAACCTTCAAGACAATCATATCCGATACAAAAAGACTTTACGAACACGGCCTTGTGCATGCAGACCTTAGCGAGTACAACATACTCATAAGAAACGAGACTCCGTACATGATAGACTTCGGCCAGGCAGTGGTTGTGGACCATCCCAAATCTGGCGAGTATCTGGAAAGGGATATAAAGAATATCTCTGCCTATTTCAGGAAGACCTACGGCATAGCCTCAGATCCGAAATCGATAATTGACACTATCACTGGTTGAGTTCTGTGCCGCATGCCTAATGCAGCGGCATCCTGTAGCATAGAGAACCTACGGGCATGCCCACAACAACCATGGGCCTGCCTGTCTTTGCGCCCTTTATCCTTGCGGCGAGCCTTTCCTCGGCTATCCTAAGATCATCCTCACCGAAGACCGGCAGGGCCAGAAGCATTCCGTAGGGTGCGCCTATTCTGCATGCAAAGACGTATCTCGCAGAAAGCACCTTCGCATAGCCGTTTATCTCCTCAGCCAGCTTCTCCTCAGATAGAGCCAGCCTCTCCCCGTGCAGCATGCGCAGAGGCAAAAGCCCTACGTATCTGAACGGAAGCTGCGACATAGTAATGCTCATTCTCCTTATGGTTCCGTTCTTTTTTAGCTTGTAATACGTATACTGCGAAGCTCCCTTATCGAGCCTGTGCTTCCTGTCTATCCCGGCGAAGTCTGCGTTTCCGTCGGAATTGAGTTCTTTCAATACCACGTACTCCCTGTAAAGAAGGTCGTCTGCGCCTTTTCTGGGCTTATCTCTGCTCTTGTTCCAGACCCTCTCCCTTAGCAATTCGAAGAACTCATCGCGAAGAGGTATGAAGCCATAATCGAAGAGCGCATAGGTGATATGCCATTCAGCTACGCATCTCTGCAGCCCGCTGAACTTTATCAGCCTTGTTATGAAGTCATGTGCGTCAAGTTCGTTCTTTGCCAGAAAGCAGACAAGCAGGTTGTATCTGCCGTTCAGGGTCGCTGCAAGCTGTATGAGCGGCTCCTTTTCCAGCGCCTCCCTGAGCGCAGTTCCGTGCATAAGGCTTTTTGCCCTTACAAATGCGAAGTAGTAGGAATAGCCGAATCTGCCTATGTTCAGCTCTGCAATGTACCTTATGCCCAGCCTTGCCTCAAGGTCCCTTACTCTCTTGTATACGTAGCTCCTCCGAAGGCCGGCACGCCTGCTTATCTCAGCAAGCGGCGCCCTGCAGTCGCTACTCATATGTTCCAGAATAAGACGCTCTGTTTTGGTGGCCTGAACATACCTGCGCTTTGCGATTCCGGGGCTTCTGTGCCTGGCCTCTATAAAAATACCATTTTCATCTATCCTGCCAAGGTAGTGCGTCTGCTTTCTGCTGCCGTGCCTCTCCCTGTCGTATACACCTCTGGATTCGAAGAGGCAGTACTGCCCCTTTATCACCTTCACCTCAAGGTAGAGCCTGCTTCTGCTGCGCATCTCGTCAAGCGTATTCCTTACATTATCAGGCAGTGTTTTCATATATTTGAAAATGAATGGGTAGATATAAAAAACCTCCCTCTTCATGCGTCATTTGCCATATTTCAAGCGCAAAATTGCGTAATTGCATCATTCCGCAAAAATATTCCGAATACAAAATCTGTATGAAATAATATGACAAAACAAACACATAATATTTTTAACTATGCGTTAGAACTGCTTCCTCAAATATCCAAAGTCGTATCTATGGGTAGATTATACGAATCATAATAAAGATACTGGATTTTCGTTAAACTAAACTTTTCATGAATCATGGATTTATTGAATAGATAAATAAGAGCGGCCCTTCATAGTATAGCCATATGGGTATGGTGGGAAAGGCACTGCATGTATGAAATGTCTACCTGCATATTTCTGGTCCTTGTTCGGCATCGGCTCCTATGGCAATGGAGGTAGATAATACGAATACGAAAAGAAGTGGGAATATGAGTGGGAATACAGGGATACGAATAAGCAGGAGCGCGGCGCAGTACAGCTTCTTTTTTCTGAAGCCGAAGGAGAACGCTGATGCGAATAGGTATGCGGAAGAGCTCATGAAGCACCAGAGCGTGGAGCAGGTCATGCTTGTGAGCGGCGAATACGGCTTCATAGTGAAGAGCAGGATAGATAAGAATCCAGAAGGCGTTGAATCCTTCGTTTCCCAGCTCAGCAGAGATTTCAGGAAGACGGTCTGCCACTACCAGTATGCAAAACGCAGGAAATAAACCGGTTTTTCGAAATGTTTGCGGATCAGCCTAGCCGAGCCCCTATTTGGGGATTTCGTAGCCCTTCTGCCTAAGAAGGTCTCTGTCCATCATGCTGTATCTCCAGACTATGTCCCCGCGGCTATCGCCCTGGACAATCCAAGGCTTTACTACGACAAGGTCGCCCTCCTTGATCCAAAATCTCCTCTTCAGCCTGCCGGGTATGGAGCAAGTCCTCTCCTTCTTGTCTGAGCATATAATCCTGAAGTTCGCGGCGCCAAGGGCCCCTACAATAAGACCTATGACCTCGCCGTTCCTAGGCGTAACAAGTGACCGCACAACAGGCTCCTGGTTTCGTCTTCCACGCATTTCCTCACTTAAACTCTCGACAAGAAAGCCCGCAGGCTTTAGCCATGGGTAGTTTACTAATAGCTCTTTACGGTGTACCTTGCGCCGCATGCCTCACATTTTATGTTTACATAGCCTCTCTCTCGCCCCTCTATCTGTGTGTCAGGCTTGTGGCACTCCTTGCATATGACGTAGACCTCAAAATACCTCTTTATCTTAGCATTGAGCGACGCCTGTGAAATCTTGGCGCCTATATCAAGGGCCTGGTTGTTTACGTTGACAGGCGCAGCGAGCTCCCTCGTGAGGTACCTTGCAATCTCGCTCTTGTCCCTGCGCGCCCTGTCCGCTATCTGCTCTATGTTCTTTACAATTGTCTTGTTGCCCTGCACAAGTGAGTCGACTTCGGGTATTACAAAGTCCACATTCTCCTCAGAAAGCTTTGGCATCTCGGCAAAAGCCTTCTCAAGCAGCTCATAATAATCCATCGAAACACTACGCCATAATGGCATTGATATGCTACTACATGCTATGAGAAGTTATTAATACCTGTCTTTCGTTTTCTGCATGCAGGTAGAACTAAGACCCCAGTTAGATGGGGCTGGCGTTGCTGAACGAGGAACTATACTTGGTGTTAAACATGGTTGCACCAGATATGACCTCGGAAGGTAGTCTTTCTTAGAGAACTTTGTAGAGTCTAACGCACCTCTCTCACAACACGCAAGTCAGCGTACCACGATGGATGGTGAATAGTAGTTTGATTGGTAATAAAAAGTAATGCAGGTTTAAATAAACATATGGTGATAAATGAATAACCGAGAACATTATTCTGACCCTGCGGCTCTTGCCGCTAGGTCGGAGGAATTAACATAGTAAAAATACCTCTATATTTTCTGATGTATCCAATGCGCCTACTGGCTGAGATGCCATACTTATTTTGAAGATTGAAGTACTTTTGTCCCACTCTCCAGCAAACATAAAGATATTTAATTTGTCAAGTCCCATGGATACTGCAGCAAGGCGGGAAGCTAGGGGTTTCCCATACCGCAAATCCCCTTTAGGCGGGCCAATGCCGGTGGCGTGCTGCATCTGCACAGGAAGGACCATGCCGAAGCGCTGATGTTCTGCCTTCGGTGGTAGTTCTATAGATGAACTGGGCCAGGCCGGAAGGAGCAACCCTAAGTATATAGTATTTATGGTCTAACGGTGTATATGTGCAGTGCATGCTGGCCAGAAAATGCGTACAAAGGGCTATGCTCCGAAGATACAGGGCTGAGTAGAGGCATGGAAACCTACTATGTAGTTGCTGTGCAATGCCGGCTGCTGCGCAATGATATGCCGGGGTCGCCTAGTGGTACAGTATAGGCAGAGTCCTTGCTGCACGAAAGGGCGGCAGCCTGCTAAGCTGTTTGGCCAAAAGCCTTCGCGGGTCCGATTCCCGCCCCCGGCGTTCTATTCGAAGGCATTCATAATCTGAGTTTCGGTAGGGCCCTCAGCGCCCATATAGTATAATTGTCGGGATTTCTCCTTGCGTCGCTCTTTACCTCCCTAAGCGGCTTCCAGGCAAAGCCGTACGCTACCCTGGAATTGCTTCTTATCCTGCCGTTATACTTTGCAACCATTATGGCACAGTGCTCGTTTTCGCAGTTCCTGCCGTCCCGCTTGAAATAATTGAATGCGCCTATCCTCCTGAACCTTATACTTTCTATGCCCCATTCAACCCTCGCGCATCTATTTGCGGCTTCGCTGTAAGATTCATTTTTCTCAGGCAGGTGCAGCGGGTGCGTTGCACCGCTGAGATCCCATACTGCATTAAAGATTGCGTGCTTTCTCTTCTGAAGCAGGACATCACCTTTTGAATTGTATATTGCTATGAGTATGGCCCTGTGGCGCTTGCCATTGCCCGTATGGCATACTCTCTTTTTTTCATAGCCTAAAAACCTATCCCTGGTATCCACAAGCATAAGGATCTGATCAGATGCCATACTACCAACCTTTGTATCTTAATCGATGCGCCCTATCTTAAATCTTTCGGAGAGATATGGGCGGCTTGCGGTGACGTTCTGTTCTCCTTGCCTCTTGCAAAGGAGAGCGCCCCTACGATGATCAGAAGCACAAGCGAAAGAAGCAGCGTGGCATCTATGCCTGGTATGAATTTTTTTGAAAGTCCGCCTATAAGCGAGGATGTGCCTATGAAGATGCTGAATGCCGTTGCCCCCGAGACCACCGAAGCCGCCACGGTTATGGACAATACATGGTTGCCCAGTATGCCCATGTTTGACCTTTCTATGGCGCCAACCGCCAGCCAGTTTGAAAATATTTTACATTTGTAGATCAGAAAGCCCTCAGCTTCAGCTGAGGGATGAATGGCCAGAAGCTAAATCCGAGCATAGCGAGGATTTGTCCCCCTTAGGGGAAGCCACGGGCTTTAGCCCGTGGAAGGGCACATGCCTTTCCAGGATCCGCTGCAAAAAGCAAAAAAGCAAAGAATTAATATCTTACGAGTGCATGGCTATAATGTGGGTTTTTGCATGGATGCAGACGAAGCGCTTAAGTTTGTAAAGGAGAATAACATAAGATGGATAGACCTGCAGTTTACTGATGTCGTCGGCAGACTGCACCACATAACGCTTCCTGCAAGCGAATTTACAAAGGAAAACGTCAGCGGCGGCTTCGGCAAGCTTGACGGCAGCAGCATAAAGGGCTTTACCTCAATACACGAGAGCGACATGCTTCTTGTGCCTGTTCCAAATACTCTCGCTACGCTGCCATGGGCTCCTGATATCGCGCGCGTCTTCGCAGAGGTTCACTGGGGCGGAGGGCGCGGCAGGTTTGAGCGCGATCCCAGGCAGATAGCCGAAGAGGCCGAGAAGTATCAGCAGAGCCATGGCTACATGAGCTACTTTGGCCCTGAGCTTGAGTTCTTCATATTCGACAAGGTGGAGCTCGACGTCTCTGTGCCTCAGAGCGGCACCTCCTATAAGATAAGCTCAAGGGAGGCACCGTGGCAGAAGACAGGAGGCTTTATGGTAAGGTACAAGGAGGGCTATTACCCAGCTCCGCCGGTGGACCAGCTTATGGATATCAGGATAGAAGCCATAGATGCGCTGGCAAAGAACTTTGGCATGAAGATAGAGGCTACGCACCACGAGGTGGCAACCGCGGGGCAGGGAGAGATAAACTTCGCGTTTTCAACGCTTGCGGATACTGCAGACAAGGTGCAGACCCTCAAATACGTGCTTAAGAACATTGCTGCAAAGCACGGCATGGTCGCAACATTCATTCCGAAGCCCATGTACGGCGACAACGGAACGGGAATGCATACGCATTTCAGCCTCTGGACCAAGGACGGCAAGACCAATGTAATGTATGACAGGAACGATGCCTATGCCGAGATCAGCCAGGCCGGCAGGTATGCCATAGGCGGCATACTTGAGCATGCAAGGGCGCTTTCGGCAATAACCTCCCCTACAACAAACAGCTATAGGAGGCTTATACCGGGTTACGAAGCACCAGTCTATATAGCATGGAGCAGGGCCAACAGGAGTGCCATAGTGAGGGTGCCTGCCTATTACAAAGGCATGGAGAAGGCGAAGCGCATAGAGTACAGGGCTCCAGACCCGTCAACAAACCCCTATCTTGCGTTCTCTGCACTTCTCATGGCCGCACTAGACGGCATAAAAAGGAAAAAAGAACCAAGTGAGCACGTGGATGAGAACATCTACCATATAAACAAGGAGAAGAGGCAGGAGATAAAGATACATGAGCTTCCAAGGTCCCTCGATGAGGCACTTGACGCGCTGGAAGCTGATACCGATTTCCTTAAGCCTGTATTCAATGCATCATTCATTAATGAATATGTAGAGCTCAAGCGCGAGGAGTCAAGGTCTGTGGCGCAATACCCGCATCCAATAGAGCTCTATTACTATCTAGATGTATAGTGTTATAATGAAGGCCAGGGCAGAAATAGGCATAATAGGGGGCTCAGGCTTCTACTCCCTTTTTGATGAGAGCGAGAGCCTCTATGTTGAAACAGAGTACGGAAGGCCAAGCGACCTTGTAACACTTGGCAAAATAGGCAGCAGGAGCGTTGCCTTCCTGCCCAGGCACGGAAGCAGGCACATACTGCCGCCGCACAAGGTGCCTTACAGGGCAAACATTGAGGCGCTGCGGAGCCTGGGCGTTGATAGAATAATAGCAAGCAACGCCGTGGGCTCCCTGACGGAGGAGTATGCGCCAGGAGATTTCGTCTTCTTCGACCAGTTCATAAATATGACGCACGGCAGGGAGGAGAGCTTTTTTGAAGGTGCACCCGTATCACATGTGAGCGCAGCAGAGCCGTACTGCAGCGAGCTCCTGAGCCTTGCAGCGAATGAGGCAAAGTCAATGCGCATAAAATATCACAGTAACGGCACTGTAGTAGTCATAAACGGACCGAGGTTCTCAACAAAGGCCGAGTCAAGGCTCTTCAGCAGCCAGGGTTTCCATGTTATAAACATGACGCAATATCCTGAGGTCATGCTTGCCCGCGAACGCGGAATCTGCTACCTGGGCATAGGCATAGTCACAGACTATGATGCAGGTATAGAGGGCAGAAGCGATATAAAGCCTGTCAGCGCAGCAGAAGTCAACAGGGTCTTCGCAAAGAGTATGGAGACAGCAAAAAGGCTTATACTGGATCTTATTCTGAAAATTCCGAAGGCGCACAGCTGCAGCTGCGGCGACGCCCTTGAGGGTGCGGTTATAGTCCCATGAGTCGGCGCACAACAATATGGGCTGGTATCATTCGACTAATAATAATAAGGCACGGCGAAACAGAGGAGAACGCAAGGAATATCATCATGGGCCAGATGCAGGGCACATTGAGCGCAAAGGGAATCCGGCAGGCGAAGCGTCTTGCGCTGAAACTAAAAAATGAGAAAATAGACGCAATATTTTCAAGCGACCTCTGCAGGGCAAGGGAGACAACGAAAGAGATAGCAAGGTATCACAGGGCTACTGTCGTATACACAAAGGAGCTCAGGGAGCAGAGCTATGGGGTATTCCAGGGAAGGCCCAGGTCAGAGTTCTTCTCAGCACAAGCGTCAAAGAAGGCGTTTACGCCGCAAGGCGGGGAAAGCCTGCGCGCAATGAGGAAAAGGATAAGCGCCTTCCTGCACCAGCTTGAGAGGAACAAAGGACTGAACGGGAAGTGCGTGCTCATCTCCGCGCATGCCGGCGTGGTACGGTGCTCATATTCTGTTTTAAAGCCCATGCCTATTAAGAAGTCGCTAAGGCTGATGCCCAAAAACACGGGCATGCTCATTTTCGATGTCAGCAAAAAGGGCAGCGTGCTTGTGAAGGACGATATGTTTCAGTAAACTACCCGCGGCTAAAGCCTGCGGGCTTTCATCGAGATGAACAACATGGAACACAGTTCCACACAATCTGAACATCTGTCATCTGACGTTCTGTTAGAGCCAGTTTACAATGGCTCCGTCTTGGGAAAACTGACAAGAACAGTTGGTGCTCAGAAGACGATTTTGCATGGCCAGTTGCGATTTAGGATTTTACGTCGGCCAGACAACCTCATGCCTTATATTCATATCCATACATGATATTTTATTTTCATAGCAGCACTCGCCTTCTGGATCTACGGCAGGCCCGGAAAAAGCCGTAGAAGAAGGTAGCGCATTTCCCGGAACAACGGCGCCCTATAACCCAAGCCCGTCCTCCATGTTCGCTATCTCGTATCCGGAGGTTGAGCTGCCGGCTATTATGCCTTCAGAATTGGCGATTGTGCATAGGCCTATGCTGAGCGATCCCATGTTCGCCGTTGACTGCGATACTGAGCTGACTAGTTTTCTGAGCGCCTCCTCTTCCTCGCCAGAGACCCTGTTGTTCATCACCATGCCTTTGTTTGTGAGAATATTGTTTGCGCCTACTGTGCTGAAGCCGCCTATGCCCATTCTTATTACTTCAACACCCATGTTATCTCCAATGATCTTTGCCTCGCTGCTGCTGTACATGGGATTTATAATTGCTATTTTATCATTGGCAAGTATGTTGTTGCGCAGCGCATTGAGGCCAGTCTCGAGCACTGCGACATTCACGTCATCAAGCTGCCTGGCTGCAAGATCAGCCTCGTTTCTGTAGGCAAGCTCCGGCAGCAGCAGCGCGTGTGAATTCGCAGCAACATATATGCCTATAAGATCAGAGCCGTTTATGCTGACCCTTGCTATCTTTTTCCGCAGCACCTCTTCTATAACGTGTTCGTATCTGGCGCCAATTCTCTCGGCAATGAGCGCATAGGAATCGGTTGCAACGGCAAATGCACCTACGTAATCATTGCCGTTTATGCTCATCTTAGCAGATGCCATATAGTAACCTGTGGCTGCACCGTCCTACGCCTCCGCATTCGTCGCCTTTGCCTTCTTCTCAGGCGTCAGGGCCATCGCTGCTTTTGTCGCTGCCTTTCCAGTGCCTAGCGCCGCCTCCTTGCCCTCTGCATTCTTTGCCTGCGCCTCCTTTGCGCCGGGCTTGAGCTCAGGCGCCAGGTCTGCGCTTATCTTGATTATGTTCTTATCCACGCTCTTCTCTACAGCGAGGCGTATGCTGTTAAGCCTTCTTGCATCGCTTTTCATAAGGTAAGAGTTGAGCTCTGGGCTTATCTTCACATTCTCTGGCGCTGCATTGCCCGACTTTGCGAGCTCATGCTTTAGGTATTTCAGGCTCATCCTGAGCCTGCGCGGGCTGTGTATCCTTACGAGCCTCTTCCTGAGCCTTATTGTCTTCGATTGCATGCTATCCCTTTATCCTGAGCTTTTTCCTGCGCCAGCTGCGCTTCAGGTAGTTGTACTCCAGGCGCCTGTGCGTTCTGAGCACGGCAAGCACGGGTATGCGCCTGTTCTGCTTATTCCTCTTACCAAGCATAAGCTTCTTCGTCATGCTCTTCTTGCTCATTTTATCACTCATTTATGCCTGTATTCTATCTTCGGCTCCGGCCTATATGTAAGCTTCGCAAGCAGCGACTTGAGCTGCTCGTCTGTGAGCTTCGAGCCCAGCCTGTTTGTCTGGACCATGTTTATTACAAGCCCCAGAAGCTGCTCGTATAGCTCATGGTTTGATATGCGCACGTTCATAAGTCTTTCATACGCATCGGGATCCATGAACCTCTTCGCAAGATCCTTTTTCTGCTGCTCTATCTGCAAGGCCCTAAGCCTCTTAGAATACAGCCTCCTGAGCTTCTCATCCTCGTTCTCCTGCCTATCTTCCGCCACGTTAAGCACCGCCTTTAGCTATTGCGCTTGCTGTCTTGTCAAGGAATGAAATGCCTTTGGGCGTTATCTCACGTCCCTTCTTCGTCTTCTTGACATAGCCGAGCCTTTCAAGCGCGTCGAACGCGTCCTTTATAATGCTGCCTCCTGCCCTTACGCTGTGGTGCCTGTGCACCACATGCCTCTTTCTGCCGCCGTATCTGATCCTGAGCCTGCTTATGCCTATCGGCCCGTTCAGATAGACCTGCCTCAGAAGCGAGGCACACCTCAAGTACCAGAAGGAACCTTCTGCAGGGCTCCTCTCCCTTGAAGGCGAGCTTTTCACGTATTCAACATATGCCGGCTTTTCAATGCCTGCCTTCATCAGCATATCAGCCGCGCCCCTGACAAGCTCAGAGGCATCTACTTCTCGTATATTCATCAAAGCACCGGAGCATAAGAAAGCCTACTCCATGATTACATATATGCAACAAGTATATATTTGTTATGCTGCGAATATAATCTGTATACATTGCAGAAATGTCAGGAGTGGTTCAATGAAATTAAACATTATAGAAGAAGAGCCTAAGAACTTCATAGTTGAATTCATAGATGCCGACCGAGGTATACCTGAGCTTGTAAGGGAGAAGCTGGCAGAGAAGAAGGACGTTGAATATGCAGGCGTGGTGAAAGAGCATCCCGAGGTAGGCAATCCTAAGCTTATAATAAAATCAAGAAGAAATGCGAAGCAGCTTTTTGTAAAGGCTCTCAAAGAGGTAGAAGACGACATAGAAGAGATCATATCCCAAATGCCAAAGAAGTAGATGTCTTAATGAAATCTGGTTCGCGCATCCTGGCCTTCGATGATTCCTCGTTCAAAAACGGAAAGTCGTTTGTCGTAGGTGTCGTAGGGCGAAGCCACGTCATAGAAGGCATCCTCTCGTTCTATGTTGATGTGGACGGCAGCGATGCCACAGCAAGGCTTCTGAAAAGCATAAGTGCCTCGAGGTTCCTCCAGCAGATAAGACTTGTTGCTACAAACGGCATAACCTTCGCTGGCCTAAACCTTGTAGACATAGGCATGGCAGAGAAGGCATTGGGCGTGCCTTTCATCGCCCTGACAAGGAAGCGGCCCAGGAAGGGTCTTCTCAGAAAGGCTATACTGAACAGACCTATGCACGGCAGCAGGCTTCGGCTTTTTGACAGGCTCTCCAAAGAGATAAGGGTGCATAAGAACGGCCCTTTTTATGTGCAGCACATAGGCGCAGACATGGATGATGTAAGGCCTATGCTTGATACTGCAGAGTCGCTGCTGCGCCTCGCGCACATCATCGCAAGCGGCGTCGCGAGGGGCGAATCAAGAGGCAGGATATAATCTCGCTGTCTTAGCCTGCTGTAGCAATAGCTTTATATTAATTCAGACAAAAGTATACTATGTGGATGGGTATGGATAATATTGATACAGAGATACTCTCCCATCTTGAGTCTGATTCTAGGACACCGTTCCTTCAGATAGCCAAAGACATTGGAGTATCCGAAGGCACTATCAGGAAAAGGGTAAAGGCCATGCTTGAGAGCGGCGCGATAAAAGGCTTCACCGTGATTAAAGGCGACTCTGGAAGGGTAAAGGCCTTCGTCTTCATAAAAGCCAAAAGGATAGTTCCAAGCACGTCAAGGCGCATCGCATCTCTCCCAACAGTCAAGAATGTGTATGAGGTGTCTGGTACTTTTGACATAGTGGCATACCTCGAGGCTACGAGCACCGAATCGATAAATACAGACGTAGACGCGATAAGGAAGGCATACGGAGTCGTCTCAACGACAACAGCCTTTGTGCTTGTCTGATACGCTTTTCGTATTTTTTATACGAAAAGCATATCCTTAAATATCTTGGGCGGTAAGGTATTGGATGGTGCAGCAATGCACCTGGTAGGTTGTGAACATGTGGAAGTTGGAGAAGCAGCTGTCAGAGCAAGCAGGAAGGCTCTATTTCGATGGCAACAGCGTCAGCGACCTCGCAGAGCGCTTTTCGACGCCGTTATATGCATATTCGGAAGCAGGGATAAGGTCAAACTATAGAAAGCTGCATGGGGCATTCTCAGGGCACTATAAAAAGTTCAGGATATTCTATGCCGTTAAGGCCAACAACAACCCTGCAGTGCTCCGCATACTGCAGCAGGAGGGCGCAGGCGCAGACTGCTCATCACCTTCTGAGATCATGCTTGCCAGGATGGCAGGCTTCAGCGTAAGGGATATGCTCTATACCGGAAATTACAACTCGAATGACGAATTCAGGTATGCAATAGAGGCAGGAGCCACGCTTAATCTCGATGACATATCACATGTGCAAAGGGTCTCAGGCATAAAGGCGCAGGAGGAGCTCTGCTTCAGGATTAACCCCGGCATGGGCTCGTCCGGCGAGGAGAAGCTTGTCTTCGCTGGCCCTGACGCAAAGTTCGGCATCAGTGCCGAGAGGGCAGCCGAGGCGTATGCGCTTGCAAAAGGTCTCGGCACAAGGCGCTTTGGCATACACATGATGACTGGCTCTAACATACTTGATGGGCAGTACTTCCCCGAGATCACAGCAAGGCTTCTCGATATAGCAGGCAGTATAGCTGAGAATGCAGGCATAGCCTTCTCATTCGTAAACATAGGCGGCGGCTTCGGCATACCCTACAAGCCCGGAGAGGAGGAGCTTGACATAAATAGGGTTGCAAGCAGCATAGTTTCTGTATTCAAGGAGAAATGCAGCGAGCACAGGCTTGGAGAGCCAGAGCTAAGGATCGAGCCTGGACGCTATCTCGTAGGAGATGCCGGAATACTCATTGCAAAGGTCACTACAATAAAAGAGGCATCGAAGAGGTTTATAGGCTGCGACGCGGGCATGAATACGCTTCTCAGGCCTGCCCTCTACGGTGCATACCACCATATCTTTGTAGAGGGCAAAGCAGATTCCTCGAATGCAGCATTAGGGCAGCATAGAGGCCAGCTTTCATATTACAACATATGCGGCCAGGTCTGCGAGAACACAGACCAGTTCGCAAAGGATAGGCAGCTTCCTGGCGATGTAAAGGAAGGCGACCTTCTTGTGATGCTCAATGCAGGTGCATACGGCTTTGGGATGAGCAGCCAGTACAACTCGAGGCCGCGCGCAGCTGAGGTCCTCTGCAGCAGCGGCTCCGCAGAGCTCATACGCGAGCGCGAGAGTACACTTGACCTGATAAGCAAGGTGCACATGCCTTCGCACCTTATAAGCGATAGCGGATCAAGGCAGGAGCAAATCATATAAGAGCTGTGATTGTATGTTTGAATTGGCAGAACGAGCAAAGCGCATTGAGCCTTACCTTTTCGCAAGGCTCGAGGAGAGAATTGTAGAGATGAGGCGGTCAGGCGTAGATGTCATTTCGCTTGCCATAGGCGACCCCGACCTTCCTGCGCCTGAATTTGTGAGAAGGGCTCTTGCAGAGGCTGCCCTTGATGCAAAGAATCACAATTACCCGACATCAGCCGGTGAGCCTTGGTTCCGCGAGGCCGCCTCTGCATGGATGTCGAGAAGATTCGGCGTGGATGCGGATCCTTCGAGCGAGGTCTGCACGCTGATAGGCTCCAAAGAGGGCCTTGCAAATGTGGCAAGGGCCTTTGTAGGGATAGGCGACACCGTCCTTTATCCTGATCCAGGCTACAGCGTCTATGCAAACGGCGCAACGATTCTCTGCGACGGGGTGCAGTGCCCCATAAGGCTGGAAGAAGAGAAGAGCTTCCTGCCTGATTATGACACCATACCAAAAGACATTCTAAAGAAATCAAAGCTCCTATATCTGAATTATCCCAATATGCCTACAGGAG
Source organism: Microcaldota archaeon (assembly GCA_021796295.1). GTDB lineage: Archaea > Micrarchaeota > Micrarchaeia > Micrarchaeales > CABMGC01 > JAJYIA01. Next base: position 4,960 of record JAJYIA010000002.1, on the reverse strand, counting down.
CCATAGCGCCTGAGAGCTTTCTTAAGGAGACTGCGGAGTTTGTCGAAAGGCACGGCATACTGCTTGCCTACGACAATGCCTATTCTGAATTCACATTCGACGGTTATGTTTCTCCTTCGATATTAAAATACACAAAGAATGCCATAGAGTTCCATTCGCTGTCGAAGACATTTTGCATGACTGGTGACAGACTGGGCTTCGCTGTGGGCGACAAAGAAGCCATAACCGGACTTAAGAAGATAAAGTCTAACATAGACTCCGGAGCACCAATATACATACAGCGCGCAGGCGTTGCTGCACTTGAAAGCTACAAGAACAGCTTAAGGCCCGATGAGGTGGAGAAAAACATGCGCGAATACAAAGAGAGGAGAGATGTAATGCTCAAAGGCCTTGAGGGTATAGGCTTCCATCCTGCCAAGCCCGAGGCCACATTTTACATATGGCTTTCCATAAGGGAGACCGAGCTTACCTCTGCCGCCTTTGCTGAAAAGGCCCTTGAGAAGGGTGTGGTAATAACGCCTGGCAGCGGCTTCGGTGCATCCGGAGAGGGCTTTGTGAGGTTTGCGCTCACGCAGCCTGTAAGCAGAATAAGGGAGGCGCTTGGGAGGCTCGAAGGCATAGCTGCGAAATAGCTATACGCTTTAAGTCAATCCTAAACCTACTATTTATTAAATCTTATATGCAATAATACTATGGCACGATAGTAATGGTTTGCTTGCATTCTTGGTGCGCACGTAGTGCCCTGAATCTAAGACTGGTTATTCAAGAAGTCTAATTGCTTGGACGGTGCGGAAAACAACTTCTCCGATGCTGGCGCTTTTCTGTGCGTACGCAGCAGGTAATCCAGAATAAAGTGCAAACGCGTAAAAATTGGTAGTGAAATGCAACCAGCGCAGCCACTTGGGTCTGACAGCGGCAAGCCCCTTCAAAAGGACTCAGAACGAAGTTTCAATGCTGAGCTTGAAAGTTCTGAAAAGATCTTCAATGGATTTCTGGCCCGCTCGCCAGACCTTGCCTTATTCTATGCCACCGATAGGGATATTGAAATCAGAAAGCGTGTTGGATTTAAGTCCAGCCTCGAGTTTCTGGATGTTCTGGAAAATGATAACATTATAAAATTTGGAAAGGCGCTTAAAGAGAAGGCACATCTAAATGCAAAAGACGAACACAGTTTTCCTCTCTTCATACGCGTAGTACAGCATTCAATCAGGGAGAGGGACATAACGCTGCTTAAGTATGTGATAGACAAAGGCATAAAAACAGATGCAGAGGACCGGGGCAAAGGCACGGGCTTGATGTGGGCTGCATTCTCAGGCAATACTAAAATCCTTGATTATATGCGCACCGTGCCTTCAATCACGAAGACGATAAACCACGAGGACACAAGCGGCAACACGGCACTTTCCTATGCCCTGGGCATAGCTTCCACCCCGAATGCCTACCGACTGGAAAATTTCAAGAAGCTCATTGCTTCCGGCGCAGATCCCGCCCATGTAAATAAGTCAGGTTCATCTCTTCTTATGCAGAAAATACTAAGCAAACAGTACGGAGTGGTTAACGTACTCCTTCAGAATCAGAGCGTTATCAAGAGCATAAACCGGCAGGACTCAAAAGGCAATACTGCTGTTATATATGCAACCCAGGTTGCTGCGAGCACAGACAGCAATGCAGCGGCCCAGCGAGACCTCCTTAAAAAACGCCTGATTGTCATGAAGAACCTTATAATCAACGGCGCAGACCCTTCCATATCTAACAAAGCCGAAAAGAATGCGTTTTCATATGCAAATATGGCTGTATTGCCATTAAACAAGGAGGAAGACAACCTGAAATATCTGCTTAAGGATATATTGAACGTGGGACTAAGCTCTGCCACAAGAGAGGCGAAGGGACGTGAGTTAAACGCCATACTAAAGAGGGGCCTTGAAAATATGCGACAGGGGTCAGAGAGGATACGAAGGGAAAAGGCCATATTGAGGGGATCGGAAGGTATGCCTAACAATGCGGTAACTAAAGGCCCTCCTGAAAGGCGGAATGTCAAGGATACTCTGCGCAACGGCGTTGAAACCCAAAAGAAAAAAACAGATAGGGTAAACATCAGGAACTGAGCCCAATCGGTGCTGCGTTGATGCAGGCATTAATCAGTAAACCAATCCTACATTCTGAAATTCCGCTTTACGGATAAGCCAATGCAGAGATAAGGCTCAGAGCAGGCTTTCTTCTGCAACTTCAGCCTCGCTTACCCCGCTTATCGCCTTGAGCTTCTCCTCAAGCTCTGCGCTGCCAAGCGTATCCTCATGCACAAAGAGCACCTTCACGACCTTTATGCCAAAGGCTATTTCCTCAAGCTGCATGCTCTTGGGCTTAAGCTCCTCCTTTATCTTTTTGCTTACCTCGTCCTCCCTGCCGTTTTCAACATACACCTTGAACAGCGTTGCAACATTTCCCATTACGGTCCCTCGAAATTACATTTGGTGCATCTGTACCGTGTCCTGGTCTTCCTGCACTCATTGCACCTTATTATCATATCTCCTCCGCAGCCCGGGCACTTGAACGACGCATAGCTGTCGGTGAGCCTGCCGCATGATGTGCAAACCTTTCCAAGAAGCGAAGTCATAATATCGCCATTAAGTCGTTAAAACGATCCATTGCCTTGCCTGTAAAGTAAGGAAGTGAAGTAAATAATGCCAAGAAATGCTTATATGCCTTTGCATTTGCCACCCAACATGCCTGGCCGCAGCACGCAAGACATATAAAACCTGCAAGCAAAAATAATAGCATAGTGAGGACACGTGGTGTAACTTGGATAGCACGGCAGCTTGCGGAGCTGTTAGTTGCGGGTTCAAATCCCGCCGTGTCCGTTTAATAATTTGCATTCACCCGAAGTGAAAAAGGGAAAATCAAAATTCCTGAAAACCGTTATGAAGTACTCAGCATGAACGTAGAGAAAAAACGCATGCCTGCATCGATCCCTGCCGATAGCAGGAGGAAAGAGATTCTCATGGCTGCAATCAGGAGAGAACAGCGCCGTGTTATTTACGGCATTGTCGGGATCGCATTCTCCTCTGTAGCATCAGAAGGGGGCCTGTATTATATGTATTTGCAGAAGGTTCACCCTACGATTCCTATGGCAATTTCTGACATTCTTGCAGGAAGTGTAGCTGTTGCCTTATCTGCTGCATACTCTATAAATGCCAGCGACAGAAAGGAAGAAATCGAAAAGAGGAGTCAAGATACCTTCAAAAGAAACAAAAACCTCTGATGCAGCATACGGTATGCTCAGGTACGCCTGTGCATGAGATATCTTGCCACTTTTCCGTAATGGCTGTTGCTTCCCCTTATGTACTCCTCGTATTCCGGAAGGCTCATCTCCGCGATTGTCTTTCTGTACCTGTTGGGAACGAAGATCCTGTCTACTGCCCAACCCTCTATTTTCCTGCCCCTGAGCTTTCTGGAAAGTGTGCCTTTTACCGGAAATTCAAATGTCCTGAATCCGATGCGGGGCCGGTAAAGTACAGCTACGCACATAAAAGTTGCGGTTCTTCTCTTGCCGTTCAGCATATTCAGCAATCCGCCTTCGCCCACTGCGTCTATTGTGGGCTTGAGCAGGGCCCCGGGAAAACCGTTCCACGCATCTACATAGAGTCCAGAATCTTCGACCAAAAACATCGAGCCGAAAGCCTTAAGCGCTTCCTTTGCCTTATGTATTGCCACTTTTTTGACATCGATATGCTGCAATTCCTCTATTCCTGCCTTTCTCTGCTTCACCGAAATGCCGTATTCCCCAAGCACCATCCTCGCTGTGGCAATCTTGGCTTTGTTAGAGGTGATAAATTTTATTTCCATCGCCTTTGAAACTGCCATTGCAAAACCACCGGCTGTATGGACATGTTATATTAGGAACTTGACAAATTAAGAATCTTTGTACTTGCTGGTATGAGAACGGATCCTTTATTGGACATCGGTTTAATGTTTAACTGGTGTCTCTATGGACCAACAATACTATGTCGGACTGGATCTGGGAACGAAGTGGATATACGCCACTATGATAGACGAGAATAAGAACGTGATCGAGGAGGCGAAGATTCCGTGCACTGAAGAAGCAGTGGAACGGTTCTTTATGGGCATACCTAAAGTATGCCTGAACGTCGTGATGGAGGCATGTGGCATTTGGTACGGCCTTTACGACTATCTTGTAGAAAGGTGTAATGTCATAAAAGTGGCAAACCCTTCACAAACGAAATTGAATGAATCTGGAAAAAAGACGGACAAATGGGACTCGTTGAGATTGGCAGAAAAACACCGCGCAGATGAGATATACGAAGCATATGTGCCTCCGAAAGACGCAAGAGACTACAGGGCAAAGGTCAGACATAGGCTGCAAGGTTCCGTTCCTCCTTCCATCTATTTATCCACCCGTAGATGGAGTCCTCATCTACGCAGAATATCTTTGCAACCAACTGAATCCCGTATCCTTCACTCACCGCATGAAGTGCAAGATATCTGTCATGCTCCTTTGCTCCCTTACACTCCTTTGCAAGTTTGAGAAGAAGAGGTCCGTCTTCTTCCAACATCACTGTCGCCGCTTTGGTATAGGATGAGAAATTCTATGATACTTTCGTTCCGAAAAACTTTAGCGGAGGGATATAAGATCTACACCGCACTTAATCTTGACCGGTACATGCCTAATTGAATCTAGTTGGGGCATACATGTTTGACGTTGATATCTACGTTAAGAATGGAAACTCAAGTAAGAGTTTCAGGTTCCTTAATCTGCTAGTAGATAGTCCGCTAAATACCTTTAATTATATCCTAAGTGGGTTAGCGTCGTAAGTCCATTTGAATGCTGTCGAAGTTTTATTGTACGCTTTTATAAAGTTTATTATTTTCTCCGATATGTCTTCCTTACTTTCAAAACTGCCTCTACTTAGTAATTGCCCCTCAATTATTGCGAACCACAATT
>JAJYIA010000001.1 GCA_021796295.1 Microcaldota archaeon | reverse complement strand
CTCCGAACACAAGAATGTGCACTTCCATTTTACACCTACACACACCTCGTGGCTTAACCAGGTTGAACTCTGGTTCGGCATAATCAAAAGACAGCTGCTCAAGAGAGGAAGTTTTGAGAGCAAAGAGGATTTATCCAAGAAGATAATGGAGTTTATCTCGGAGTACAACAGGACTGCGAGGGCATTCCGTTGGACTTACGACGGAAGCCCACTCAAAGTATAATTAAAGTTATTTAGCGGACTATCTACTAGCTGCCGCTTCAGGAAAAGCTTCAGGATGCCATCCGTAATTCCCTTGATCTCCTTCCTTGCATCATCTATGCTGCTGTGAACAGCAGGCCTGCATACCGCTTTGGTGTTTCGACATAAAAGTATTTAATCTGAAAGCCATACATAATCAACAGTTGTCATTGGTGCGTATATGGCTGCTAATAGGGCGTATGCTGACATCGGCTCCGGATATCCTGTAAACTGGCGCAGCGTTGTTGTAATGAGCCACGCAAACGACATGGACGGAATTGCAAGCGCAGCACTCATCTTCAGAAGATTCAATGTCCCGCCGTCAAACCTCTTCTTTTCAGATTATTCTGCTGAAGCCCTCGGGTATGCAAAAAGACGCATCTGCAAGATGCGCGGTATTGATGCCCTCTTCATAACGGACTTAAGCCTGAATGACTCTTTCAAACCTATCTATGCCGAGATAATAAAAACCGTCAAGAGGTTGGGCGGAAGGGTCTTCTGGTTCGACCATCACCCGTGGAAAGACGATGATGTTAAGAATATTGGGGGCATGTGCGATGTTGCTATAGTCGGGGAGAACAAGAAATACTGTGCCACTGAGATAACTGCCGCAGAGCTGGGACTAAATGACAAATTTGCACGCAATCTTCTGCGCATAGTGCACATTTCAGATTTTAACCTTGAACCAAGGGATGCGCATACAAGATCGCTCATAGGTACGTACGCACTGGGTATAACTTACTGCAATACCTTAAAATCTCGAGCTGCCATTTACAAAAAACTAAGGCATATTGTTGCTGTCATAGGCAGCGGCAGGCTTTCAGATGCGCTTCTTGACCATGATGCTGACACCTTCAGAAGGACAAACAGGGAGAGAATTAAAAAAATGCTCACGGCGCTTTACGTGTCAAAGGGACAGGGCATAGCAGTCGGCTTTTCAAAGGATGTACAGTCGACAGAGGCGTGTATGGAAATCATCAGAAGGGCGAGGGTGGATATCGGGGTATATGTAAACACAGAAAGCAAAACTGGCCACATACGCAGCGTAAGGTCTGATTCATCGCCGCTTGCCAGAAGCCTTGGAGGAAATGGGCATCCGCATGCATCCGGATTTCCGGTAAAGGGCTCCATGCCCGGATCTGAAAGGCGCATAGCCCTAGGCATAATCTCTGAGTGGAAAAGGATTATGCGATGACTCCGTATCCTGAAAGCCTCCATCTTTGCGCGAAGTTTCTCATTACTGATATCTTCATGCCCTTATCTATGCATGCAGGGTGGTTCAGCATGATCTCGAGCCTTGATCTCCTGATGCCCTTTACATGCCCTACCACAGTGCCTGTGCCTATCCCAAGTATAAGCGGCTCCCCCTGCCTGAACGCCTGCTTCGGGATGTCGCTCCTTTCAAGGGATGTATAGTTCAGCGTCACCTCGTTTACTGTTTCGGGAAGCCTGCCTGCCTTTCCTATGACCTGCCCCACAAGGCCGTCAGCCTTGGTAAATGACGGATCTGCATCGGTGCCTATGGCTACGAGGCCACCTGCAACTGCGCTCTTCATGCTGCCGCTACCTGCCGAGATCCTGCTTATCCTAGTTATTATTGGCTCGTAAACCTCCCGCTTCTGCTTGTCTTTCATGACATTTATGCCGGGCTTTATCTCAACCTCGTCGCCTTCCTTGAATTCCCCTTTTATTATGGAGCCTCCGACTACGCCTCCTACGAGGTCCTGTATCTTTGTGCCGGGCTTGTTAACATCGAATGACCTTGCAATATACATAATGGGATCGGATTTTGTGTTCCTCTGCGGCACATCCATGCCTACTATCACATCAAGCAGCGCGTCTATGTTTATTTCTTTGTTCGCCATTACCGGCACCACAGACGCATTCTCTATCACACTGCCTTTTATAAAATTCCTTATCTGTTCATAGTGTTTCTTAGCGGCGTCCTTGCCCACTATGTCTATCTTTGTCTGGACTATGACTGCTTTTTTAATGCCGAGTGCGTTTATTATCATCAGGTGCTCCCTTGTCTGCGGCATAGGGCAGGGTTCAGCCGCAGATATCACAAAAAGGGCGCCGTCTATTATGCTAGATCCTGCAATTGCCGTAGCCATCAGTGTTTCATGCCCCGGTGCATCAAGAAGGGAGATCTTCCTGAACGGCTCGGCGTCAGAGTTGTTCCTGCATTTTTCATACGTCGTATAGTAAGCGCCATCTCCAGAATTGCATCTCCTTATAAACATGTCGGCATAACCCAGCTTTATAGTCATGCTTCTCTTTATGCTTTCGCTGTGTATGTCTGTCCATGTATGTGTCAGAGCATAAACCAGTGTCGTCTTACCGTGGTCTACGTGTCCCAGCGTGCCCAAGTTCATATCGCTCTGTTCAAACATGCGTTCACTCCATTAGCTGCAAAGTAGTGCTTATTCTGCCTTTTCCTTCTTTTTGAAAAGGCTTTCTGCAGGAGCTGTTCCATATTCCTCTATGACTGTATTTACCTGTGCGGTCTCTGCGCTTATTGTATTGCCCCTTACAAGCCTTCTTGCCCTGTATCCCTTCTCCTTGTTTCTCATGCCTACGCCATAGCCTAGCAAAGGATTAGCCTTCCTCGTGCCTTCTATCTCCTTCCTCGAAGGCGCGCCAGCGTTGTCGCTCAGTCCTGTTATCCTGAGCTTATAGCCTTCAATGCCCACTATTGCGCCATCTATTGTCTCGCCTATCTTTTTGCCGATGGCCATGTGCTCCATGTCTTTCGGCACATTACCCTGCGCCGTCTTCCCGCTTTTTTTGTCGGAATATACTATTTGCATAAAATTCACCTGTACATGCTTTCAGGCTCTTCTTTGAAACGCTTTATCCTGTCTGCAACCTCCTTGGGAATTGCAGGCCTTACCTCACGCATCGCTTTTTTGAAGTCATCCAGCACAACTATGTCTCTGTTGTTCCTTATGGCGTTCATACCTGCCTCCCTGCATATGTTTTCTATCTCTGCGCCTGTGTAATTGTCAGTGGCAGAGGCGAGCTCCTCAAGGTCAACACCCTTGTCAATGGGCATGCGCCTTGTATGTATCTTGAATATTTCGAACCTTGCTACGGCATCAGGCATAGGTATGTCAACAATCTTGTCGAATCTGCCAGGCCTTAGAAGCGCAGCATCGATGTCTTCAGGCCTGTTCGTAGCCGCAAGCACTATTACGTTCTTAAGCTCCTGCAGCCCGTCCATTTCCGTAAGCAGCGTGTCCACGACCCTTTCCGAGACATGCGCCTCATCATAGCCGTTTCTGGCCCTGGCTATAGCATCTACCTCGTCTATGAATATTATGCACGGAGCAGCCAGCCTCGCCTTTCTGAATATCTCCCTCACTGTCTTTTCGCTTTCTCCCACATACTTGCTAAGTACTTCAGGCCCCTTTATGGAGATGAAGTTAGCTTCGCGTTCTGTCGCCACGGCCTTCGCAAGCAGCGTCTTGCCTGTCCCAGGAGGACCTACGAGAAGTACGCCTTTTATGGCCCTTATGCCTAGCTTCTCAAACCTTGCAGGGTCCTTCAGAGGCATCTCTACCGCCTCCTTAAGCTCCTCCTTCACGCGCTCCATGTCTCCTACATCCTTCCAGTGCACATTGGGCCTTTCGACGAATACCTCCCTCAGCGCGCTGGGCTGTATGTTCCTGAATGCCTCTATAAAATTGGCCCTTGTTACGGTAAGCGATGTGAGCACATCAGAAGGTATTGACTGCTTGTCTGCGATTTTAGGAAGTATGTCGCGCAGTGTCGCCATTGCGGCTTCGCGCACAAGAGCGTTAAGATCCGCGCCAGTATAGCCGTGCGTCATATTCGATAGCTCGTCTATCTCCACGTCCTTAGCAAGGGGCATGTTCCTTGTATGTATCTGCAGTATCTCCTTTCTGGCATCCCTGTTAGGCACCCCTAGCTCCATCTCTCTGTCGAACCTGCCTGGCCTCCTGAGCGCAGGATCTATGGCGTCAGGCCTGTTCGTAGCCGCAAGAACAATGACCTGGCCCCTGGGAGGCATGCCGTCCATCAGCGTAAGAAGCTGGGAAACCATCCTTCTCTCTACCTCGTTCGTAGCCTCTTCTCGCTTCGGCGCTATCGCATCTATCTCGTCCATGAATATTACTGTAGGCGCCTTCTCGTTTGCATTCTTGAATATTTCACGCAACTTTTCCTCGCTCTCTCCGACAAATTTGCTTACCAGCTCAGGGCCTGAAATAGATATGAAATTTGCATCGCTTTCATTCGCCACGGCCTTCGCAAGCAGCGTCTTGCCTGTGCCAGGAGGCCCGTAAAGCAGCACACCCCTAGGCGGCTCTATGCCGAGCTTCTCAAAAAGCTCGGGATACCTTATTGGCATCTCTACCATCTCCCTTATCTTCTGTTTTGCATCGTCAAGGCCGCCTACGTCTTCGTAATGGACATCGCCTATCTTGACAAGCGATTCAGAAACGGGCTCATCCTTCACAACAAGGTGCGTGCCCGTTCCGACCCTGACGATTCCGTGCGGTACAACCTGCACCACAAGAAAGTTGAAAACAAGGCCAAACATCGGTATGGGGATGGAGTCTCCCTTTGTAAGGGGCTTTCCCTCAAGCCTGCGCTTCGCGTACTCTGCGAAATCCGGGGAAAGGGGCGGCCTCTGGCTTGGAGGAGGCGCCAGCGTTATCTTGTCTGCATCCTTCACGTCAGCCTTTGTGATGAATATCTTGTCGCCTATGCCTACGCCAAGATTCTGCCTCAGATATCCGTCTATCCTTATAAATCCGAGTCCCTCGTCGCTCGGGTGTGCATGCGATATTACTGCGGCAGAGGACTTTATCTTGCCCTTGATCTCTACTATGTCTCCAGCATCGAGGTTTAAGAACCTCCTTGATTTTGAGTCTATCCTGGCTATGCTCCTTCCTGAATCCGTAACGAGTGCATCAGCAACAGTAAGCTCTATGCTATTATGCATGAAAAGGCACCGTAACCAATAATCTTTAATCAGATAAAGCATATATTCTTTTGCAATTGGCTAGCACCATTGTAGAATCCCACCTGTCTTATCCCACCCATAAATGGCGTGGGTTTTACGCCACTTTTGATAAGACAATGGCAGAACACCCCTGCTTTATATTTTTAAGCAAAAACATATCCCATCGTAAAATTTCGACATATAACGAAAACCGCAAAATTATTACGAAAGTTCGACGTTATAACATATACCTAAGATAACCCAAAATGAACGAAAGGTATATAAATCAAATGCACAATAATGTAAGATGGAGGATAGACGAGAGAAGTATACTGTTTCTTTATTCCCACCCAAATCCCCACTTTTCTCAGGTGTGTGAAATCTCGCACACCCTTTCCTCCACTTTTTGATTAGACTTTAGGGTTTGTGCCGCCAAAAAGCGCATATCTTTTAATGCATGTTGCGCATAAATAAGCACTATATTCATAGATTATCTTGACCTGCTTTCTATGCGCCTCTATTGCGCCCTGTAGGGCTTAGTCAGCCTTTTGTCCGCCTGCCATGGACTTTTCATACTCAAGATTCGAAAGGTATTCTCGCACGTGCAGTGCGCATTTGACCCCGCTTGCGCTTGCAGTTACTGCCTGCCTGTAAAATCTGTCAGAAACATCACCAGCAACGTAAACTCCCTCTATATCAGTAAGGACCTCGTCCCTTGTTATTATGTAGCCCTGCTCGTCAAGCTTCAGCTTGTTCTTGAATACGGAAGTGTTTGGTGCAAAGCCTATGGCCATGAAAACCCCGTCTATAGGCATTTCTGAAACCCCATTCGTTATGACATTCCTGAGCTTTACGCCGCTGACCTTTCCATCCCCGAGTATCTCTTCTATTGTGGTGTTCCATATGATCCTTATCTTTTTGTTTGACATCGTCTTTTCCTGCATTATTTTGCTTGCCCTGAATGAATCTCTTCTGTGCACTATAGTGACGCTTTTTGCGAACTTTGTTACGAAGTTTGCATCCTCCATGGCCGTATCCCCGCCCCCCACAACTATCACGTCCCTGTCTTTAAAGAAAGGGCCGTCGCACGTGCCGCACGCTGAAACTCCCTTACCTATGAATTTTTTCTCTGAAGGAAGCCCGAGCATCTTCGCTTCGGCGCCTGTTGCTATTATGGTGCTCTCTGTCTCGTATATCTTGCCTCCAGCCTCAATGACAAGCGGCCTCGCTGAAAAATCAACACCTGAAACATCCTCGTATACAAACCTTGTGCCGAACCTTTCCGCCTGCTTCTGCATCGAGCTGACCAGATCTGGCCCCATAACTCCGTCTGGAAATCCCGGAAAATTCTCAACAACAGTTGTAAGCTCAAGCTGCCCCATGCCCCTGCTGCCTGCCAGCACTAGAGGCTCAAATCCCTCCCTTGCAGTGTATATGGCTGCAGAGAGCCCTGCTGGTCCTGACCCTATTATAACAAGCTTCTCCATTTAATCAACAATCGGATTATTTATACTTATTAGAGCAGTATTATCTTTCTCAATAAAAATATATAAATGCAGCGTGAGATAGGTCATGGGCGACATCATGGCACTGCATATGGGCACGCACAGCATAGCCTTGGACTGCAAAGACCCAAATTCAAACCTTAATTTTGTATCACATGCGCATTCAGACCATACCTCCGGAATAAGGAAAGGGAGCAAGGTGCTGTCCAGCAAGATAACGCAGGCCCTTCTCGCAGTCAGAGGAAAGCCTGTCACCAGGGAGGATCTGCCTGAAGGCATGAGGCTGCTGCATGCAGGGCATATACTGGGGTCATCACAGCTATACGCAGAAAAGCCTGAAACCGGGCAAAGTGCCATATACAGCGGCGATTACCAGATTGATGCGTCTGTGGTTGCAGAAAGGATAGAGACAATTGATGCAGATGTGCTCATAATAGACTCCACATATCCATCCCCAAAGGTAGATTTCGGGGACAAGGCCGAGATCGTGGCAGACATGCAGCGGTACATGAAAAAGACGCTAGATAGCGGTATACTGCTCTTTGGGGCGTATTCCCTCGGCAAAGCCCAGGAGATTATAAGGATTGCAAACGAGGCCGGCATAGCCCCTGCTGTAGATGCAAAGACAGACGCCATAAATGCGGTCTACGGTGCCAACGGAATAAGCCTTGATTATGCATCGATTGGCAAGGACGAGGTAGAGTTTGAGGCTGCTCTTAAAGATAATTTTATAGGCATAGTCTCACCGCACAAGCTTGGAAGGGCGGCGCAGCGTATTGCCTCATTATACAACAAGAGGGTATTCACAGCTGTAGCAACGGGCTTTGCAAAAATCTTCAATATGGGTACAGATATGCAATTCCCCCTCAGTGACCATGCAGATTTTGGCCAGGCGGTTGAATACATAGAAAGGTGCAACCCGAAAATAATCTATACGCACGGAAGCAACGAAAGCGCAGTGGTTTTTGCCTCGCATCTCAAGCGAAGAGGGTACAGGGCCCAGCCGCTCAGCGGCTCTGATGTACACGTTGCAGCCTGTGATACCGCACTTCTGAAATACCCCAAAGCGCCTTAGCCCTTTGGCTTCCTTCCCGGAGGCATAGGCAGCTTAAGATGCGGATACGCCTTGGAGAGCATCTCGCTGCTTACATCAAAATCAAACTTGAGGCTCTGTGCTATCTTTCTGAAAAGGTATACGCCTGCTATCTCTGACAGCTCACTCTTTCCCTGGCAGGATCTCGAAATGGCACCCTTCGCCTCTTTTGTGTCAAGCTTCTTAACGGCCTCGGCAAGGCTTGAGAAACTCTTTCTCATGCTGGCTGTAGCCGTTGCAGCGTATTCATCAAGCGATTTGGTATCTATGCCAAGTAGCTCGAAAGCCTTCTTGTCTATTGTCTGGCGTATCAATGCGATATGAAAAGCAACCTCCTCGGGTGTTGTATCCTCGCGTACGCTTGCCTTCTTTATGACTATCCAGTTCTTGTATTTTGCCGAAAAATCTATAGAGCTGTCTTCATCCATGCGATGACCGTCAGGCTGTGCCTAATATGTAGTACCCTGATGCCTTTTCCCTCGCCACCCTTCTTATGGCGCCTTTCTGCACCAGCATCACAAGAGCGTTATTGACCATGCTCTTGGGTCTATTGCACTTCTTTGCTATGTCATCTGCAGTCTTCTTCTTCTCTTCAGATGTTGCGCCTATGTCTTTCATGGCCTGCATTACCAGGCCCTCTATTGGTGTAAACTCTACCATACAATTACCGTTTAAATATCACTTCTTTACGCGGCTCTCCTTCCTCTTAGCGCGCATGTACCTGCTGCCGCATTTCCTGCACTTCTTAGAACCGGCCTTATTCCTTGCCTTGCATTTTCTGCATACCCAGATTCTAGTAAGGGCTTCATCAGCGAGAGAAAACTTTCCCATGTCTAACACTCATAAAATCTTATAAAATCTGCCGTATGATATGCAAAATGCTTAATATATATAAAAGGAAAGATATTTAATGTTTATATACCTTTTCAGAAAATAAGCCTGCGCTTATTTTTCTGTGTTACTGCTTCCCTATTCCTCTGCACCTCCTTCAACACTTCTCTTCCGCAGCTCGGGTTGTGGTTTCTTGGCATGAATGACTCCTTCTTGAGCTGTTCGAGGTTGTTTCTGTAGCGCTTTCCTATTTTTTCAATGCTTGCATACTTACTGCTGTTGCCGAGTGTAAAAATGAGGTTCGACGTATCTAGGCTTTGCAGCCCGTGGCCTACTATCATGCCCGGCGCGCTTACCCTCTTGCTTATCTCATAATCTCCAGGCAGGCCCTTCCTGTTAGGCGAATGCGATGTTAGGATCACAGGCATCTGCGTTGCAGCCATTTCTATTATACTCACAAGCCTTGAAGGATAGCCACCTGAGCCATAGCCTACAAGTATCAGACCTCGCTTATCTATTATATTCTTCATGATGGTATCCGGGTCCAGGCCTGGAAAGAACGCGATCGAGACTATATTTGAATCGTATCGTGCGTTAAGCGACGGCTCTCCTGCTGTGGAATCGGTGCTCTTCGACATCAGGTACTGTATTCCCAAATCAGTTATTCTGCCTATGCTTCCGTTAGAACTCTCGAATGCTCCAAGCTCTCCAGGGTTGAATTCGTGCACCCACGCACCTTCCATCACCTTGCCGTGAAAGACCACGAATATGCCGCCGGTACCACCAGATGCGAAGAGTATAGAATCACGGAGGTTTCTTACTGCATCGCTGTTCCTTTCCTCAGGTATGCGCATAGCCCCTGTTACGACTACAGGCTTGCTTATATTCTTCATCATCAGCGAAAGCATAGACGAAAGGAAGTGCAGCGTGTCAGTGCCGTGCGTGATCACTATTCCGTCGTGACTGCCAAGCTCGCTGAAGACAGCTTTGGCTATGGCTGCCTGATCCGCTGCGGTCATATCTGTGCTGTCCTTGTTCATAAGATTCTTGATCTCTATATCGATCTTTTGCCCCCCGCTGAGCATATACCCTCTCTTTTCATAAGGCACATCCTGCATTTTCGCATCTGGTATCTTCCTAAATACCTCTTCTATTACATCTATGCCTGGCATCACTCCGCTTTCAGGATCGGCTGCGCTGCCTATGGTGCCTCCTGTTGTAAGTATGAGTATGCTCTTTGAGCCTTCTTCCATAGCCGCACCGTAAAATTAGGCACTATTAATACTCCTTACATTAATTTATATGTTGTGCAAGCTTCTGCATATGTGCAGTACTTCTCAATAGTAGGATGCGTTGCTGTGAGGGTAGCCTGGGGACTAGCGAGATGACCAGCTAAAATTATACCGTCCCCAAACCCCCACTTTCTCCTAAAATAATACTTCCTCTCACTTGGTATATATAGATTCGCATCAAAAATATACGGTTTTTGATAAGAAAAAACGAAAGGTATTTAAATAAGATTGGATAAAATACAATAATGGATGAATTTGACGAGGAAATCCTGACAGGGGTGGACTCCGGCACCATACAGTCCGCAAAGATCGCGAGGAGGATCAATGCCCCTATATCGACTGTACATTTTAGGATAAAAAAGCTTGAAAGGGATCACATAATAAAGTACTACAAGGGCGAGATAGACTGGAAGAGAGCAGGCTTCTCAATAACCGCATTCATCCTTATAAATGTTGACATAAACCTTCTGAAGAGCCTCAAGCGGACCCAGGACATGCTGCTGAAGGATCTTACCGAGGTAATGTACGTGCGCGAAGGCTATATAACTACGAGTGAGGCCGACCTTATTGTGAAGGTCATTGCAAAGGACACGCAGCACCTGAAGGACATACTCCTTAACTACATACATTCAAAAGATGGCATTGTGAACACAAAGACTATGATTGTATTGGGATAAAGATTTATTTATGGATGAGCTAATCAAGAAGTATAACAACGTGTATCTGACAATAATCATGAGGTACAAGGAGTACATAGAGGGAAAAGAGAGTCTCTATGTAGCTGAGCTGCCAACGCTTATAACCCCCGAAGACGAATCTGTTATTCTGCTTGCGAAGAGTATAACAGGCCCCGAAGATGTAAAGGCATACGTATCAATCAAAAAGGCCTATGGGTACATAAACGAGAATATAACAACGCTTACCCTGCCCATTCAGTTCTGGCAGAAACCCAGAGAGACAATACTCAATTCCGCAGGGGATCTCTTCGACAAGGCCGTGCTCCTCTGCAGCCTTCTTGTCACTATGGGGAATGTTTCTGCAAAGATCATGATAGCCATAAGGGAGGGCCGAAGGGAATTCCTGGTCTACGCTGAATCTGAAGGTAGGCTCATCGCAGTGGACATGGAGCATGGTGTAAGCGAGGCAGCATCAAAAGAGGAGCTTATGGAAAGGCTCGGCATAGGCAGTAGCGAAGGCATAACCGCATACGAATTCAATGACAAGATGTACATCCAGCTTGCACCTTAATTCAGATGCTAAAATTGCAGCGCATAGCGATGCTTTTTACCTTCCCATCCACTGATCCATGCTTCTCTGGCTTTTGCTCTGCCGCTGCGAAGCGAGCTTATCCGCAAATTTAGAGATGCGGTCCTCCGAAAAGCCGTGCTCGCCGCACATGAACTCTATTATTGCATGCCTCTCAGGCCTACACTCCTTGAGAAGCCTTGAAATGTCCTCAAAGGAAAGGTCTTTGATATCGGGCTGCTCAAAAATTCTAAGCACCTCGTATATGTCCTCGTCGAAGCCCGTGCCGTACTTTTCATTAACATATGCCAATATCTCTTCAGGGCTCTTTTTCTCCCTTACTATCTTGAGTGCGGTCATGGGTCCTACCCCTCCTATGCCTGTATTGAAGTCTGTGCCCGTAAGCATGCCGAGTAGTATGAGCTGCCTCTGGCCTATCCTAAGGCCTTCCAGGAGGTCATTCAGGTATATGCGCTCTGTCTCTATGTTTATGTATACGTTTTTCCTCGGCAGCTTTCTCCTGCCTGTTATGGTGAGATTCCTTACTACAGTATCTGAGCCGAAAAGGAAGAGATCGTAGTCTTGGCTTGCTGAAGCGTATACAAGGCCCTTCCTTGTCATGCTTGCAGCTTGCGCCTCCCCTTCTCCTGGCGCCTGTATATAGGCTATGCCCATGCGCCTAAGAAGCTCCTTTGAGCTCTCGACTATCTCCTTTGTTATTCTGGTGCTCGCCATCGCATACGTGCGGGCCTCTTCAAGCATGCCCTTTTCCACGGCCTCTTTCCACTGTTCCTCGGCTTCTGCCCTCCTGCTCATCCTGGCTTCGAGCGTCCTTTTCTTAAGCGCAGGCGGCGCCCCGTCGAATATGAAGATAGGCGTTATGCCGTTTTCTATGAGGTTTATAGTTCTGTAAAAGAGTCCTGAGAGATGGCTTGTCACCCTCTTCTTGGAATCAATCAGCGGCATTCCGTCGGGCTGCCTGATTATGGAGAGGAACTGGTAGATTGTGTTGTATGCATCTATGGCTATTGTCTTCCCTCTGAGCTCATCGAGCTGCACATGCCTTTTTACCTCCGAGACAAGCCTGCCAAGGTCTACAGCCACTTCACCTACCTTTCCTTTTTGAATGCAGCATCGCCAAGCGTTATGTCCCTTTTGCCTCCCACGCCATGCATGTCTGAGGTCGGCACGGGTTTGGCAGTGAGCTTTATGCCCAACTCCTTCTCTATCCTACGCGTAAGCTTTATGCTAGGCTGCATGCGTTCCTGCTCCACCCTGAGCAGTGTGCTCTCCTTTTCGCTGATGAGCTCGCCGAGCACCTTAAGCGGTATGCCCAGCCTTTCCCTCGCCTTACGTATCTCTTTGCCGTAACCTTCTATAAGCTCCTCCTCTTCCTCCTTTGGCCTCGGCGCAGTGCCGCCTGAAGGTACTTTCTCCTCGTTGCCGATGATGTCTATTACATTCTTGCCGTTTGCGCACCTTTTGCATACCGGGAGCTCTACGCCCTCCACATCCACAATATACAGCTCATTCGCCTTTCCGCCGCATACTTCGCAATCGTACACGCACCCACCTCCACGCGCAGGCCATCCTGCTGGATTTCGAGCATATTCATTCGCAACAGTCATTACGCATATATTATGAAGCGCAAGAAATAAGAACCAGAGGCAGTTTTTTGTGGCATGCAGTGCAGAGGCGCATACACCCGTGCAGAAAAGGCCCATATCCCTTGTTTTCTGCATGATGCCACTTAATTTAAATATTTTCTTATATATGTATTCTTGAAGTTAAGTGGGTTTTATTGATGAAACTTAAAAATTTGCCTTTAAGCATAGCAGTCATACCTGATGGCAACAGAAGATGGGCCCTTTCGCATAAGCTCTCCATAATGCGTGGCTACAGCTACGGCGTTTCCAAGTTCATAGACTTCAGCGAGTGGTGCCTTGGCTACGGAATAAACAGCATCTCAGTCTGGGCATTCTCTACTGAGAACTTCAGGAGAAATACGAACGAGGTAAGTGCGCTTTTCGGCATATACAAGAAGGTCGCCAAAGATAGGAAGATAATAAAGCGCCTGCATGAAAACGCAACAAGGCTGAACATAATAGGCAACAGAAGCCTTATGCCAAAGGACCTCCTTTCACTGCTGCGCAACATAGAAAGGGAAACGATGCAGTATACGGAGCACACAATAAACATGCTTATAGGGTACGGCGGCAGGGACGACATACTACATGCGGTAAAGGGCATATTCAAAAATATTGGCAACGCAGGACGCATAAACGATGAAGCCTTCAGGAACTACCTTATCTCAAACTCCATACCAGATATCGATTTCATAATAAGGACATCAGGAGAACAGAGGCTCTCCGGCTTCATGCCATGGCAGTCGGCATACTCCGAGCTTTATTTCTCAAAAAGGCTCTGGCCTGATTTCACAAGGCAGGACCTGCATAGGGCTCTTGTTGACTACAGCTTCAGGAAGAGAAGGTTTGGCAAGTAAGGCAATGTGTTCAAATGCCCGACAGAAATAGGGACATAACGCATTTTACGCGTTATTTCAATATAAACGCACCTGAAAGTAGCTCAGGTGCGTTTATACTGCTTATCATAGGCGCCATAGCCGGCTTTGTATCTGCTGCCTTCCTGCACTGGAATATCGATCATCTGACTACGCTCTTCATATACGGCGCAAGCTCAGGCATAATAATAATAAGCCTTCCGGCAATACTGACTGTGATCCTGACCAAGGCGCTCAACAGGAGGATACCGCTGAAGCACATGTTCTTCGCAGCTGTTGGCATATCCATTTCATATGCATTCATAGTGATTCTGAATTCGGCAATCTTTGCGTTTCTACACAATTATGTCGTGGCGTATGTGCTGCTTCTTGCAGGCAATGCCGGGCTCTATGGCTACTGGTTCATGCTGAATCGCATACTAATGGACAGGAGGAAGAGCCTTATAATAATGGCCTCCATACAGCCCGTGCTCAACGTGCTCTTCTACATTCCTGTAAGCCCGTATCTGCTGAGCCTAAATGTGCCTGCGGGTGTTGTTCTGCTCAAGCTCTGGGCAGGCATGCTAGTATTCATGGGCGTAAGCTATGCCATACTCTACCTTATGGACAGGCCTGCAAAGAAGGTGCTCTCAATAAGCAGCGTAGACCTTTTCTCTTCAATGGTCAATCAATGGCTCTATGATGTGGCCAAGGATGTAAACATACTCTCCAACACGGGCACTAAAAGGGATGTTGATGTTGATGTGCTTGCGCTAAAAGGTGAGAAGGGCTACAGGGCCGTGTTCGTAAAGCCTGACATACATTATGGCCCCTTCCAAGGAGTAGGTGGCGCTGTCTCAAGCAGGCTTATAGGGGATGAGATAGCAAGGCAGTACAATGCAGTGCCGTTCATAATGCACGGTGCAGTGACCATGGACGACAATCCCATAAGCTCAAGCCAGGTCAGGCTCATCTCAAAAAGTGTGAAGGAAACGCTCGATGGGTACAACGTGCAGGCGTTCAGGAAGGCATCAGGCGGCGTATCCATCGGGCAGGAGGGGCAATGCAGGGCCATAAACATAGGCATAGGCAATGTGAGCATTGTGGCGCTGAGCAAGGCGCCACTTGTCACCGAAGACATAGAGAGAGATGTGGGTCTGCAGCTTGCAGGTCTTGCCGGAAGCAATGGAAGAAACGTCATGCTTGTTGACGCCCATAACTCAAGGTTCGAGTCGGCCAATTACTCGGAGCTGCGCGGTGTATACAACGGCAGCAGGTACGTGGCAAAATACACGAAGGCGATACGCGCAGCCTTAAATATGCATGCCGCTTCGGGGCTCAGGTTCGGGTGCTCCACAATAAGGCTTTCAGAAAAGCTGAGAGGCAACGATATAGGAGACGGCTTTACAAGCGTGGCCATTTTCGAATTCGGAAAGAGGCGCTACTGCATACTCCATTTCGACGCAAACAACATGCTCCCAAGCCTGAGAAGCCAGATTCTGGGCCATGTGCGCACAAAGTTCGGTCTTGACTCCGAGGTATTAACATCTGACACGCATTCTGTGAATTCAATAGCGCAGTCTGCAAGCAATGTGCTGGGAAGGCATACGCAACCTGAGGAGCTCATCCATATACTCGACGGCATGATAAGCACCGCGACAGATAACATGGAGCCTGTTAGATACGCGTATTCCAGGATTACGATGAAGGCCTTCAGGGTGTGGGGAAAGGGCTCAGAGGATGTATTGGCAAAGGTCGGAAGGGATATAATAAAAACAGGCAAAAGAAAGGTGCCTTTTATCATAGTCGTAGGCTTTATAATAGCCGCATGGATTATATATATAGCGTGAGGAAATGCCTTTCGTTGATGTAGCGTCAATACTTATCTACATTATTGGTTTGTCCGGGTTTGTCGGCATCCTGCTGTATAAAAATCTGCGCAGGCTCCTCCTCGCGCTCCTCTTTTCCATAGCGGTTGCTTTTATAGTGATATACACGGCTCCGGGTACAGTAATCTGGAGGCAGGTATACGAATTCGCCGCAGGAGTTCCCATTTTTTCTTTTGCACTTTATTCTTACGGCAAGCGCTATAATCCTATTTCAGTGCTTCTCTGTTTTGTGTATGTGTCACTGGTATTGTCAATGGGCATTAGACTTATGGATTTTCAATACAGCATCTACCTTCTTTCATACGCTGCGCTGTTTGGTTTCTTCGGAGGGGTATCATTACCTGGGCATAAACAGGGCACGCACCTGATGCCCATGGAAGTGAAGAGGAATGCGCTTCAGGCAGCTGCAGGCTTTCTGCTCATATACTCAATTCTCTTCCTGCGTTTCTCAGACCTTCTTCTTGTCATTCTGATGCTTATCGGGATTGCACTGGGAAGCTTCGTGCTGAGGAACAGAAAGGGCAGCCTGTCAAAGGTACTATACGGATTGGAAAGGAGCGAAGCCAGATTCGGCGAAGGCGCAATATGGCTCGGCCTAGGCGCCCTCTTCGCAGCCACGATTATGCCTTCGCCTGCGTTTGCCGCTATGGCATTCTCTGCGATTTTCATAGCTGATGCGGCTTCTACACTGGTAGGCCTGAGCCTAGGCCGCACAAGGCTTCCATACAATAAGAAAAAGAGCATCGAGGGCACCGCAGCATATTTTATAATAACATTTGTTTCATCATACCTGATATTGAGGGCAGCGTTTCCAGCCTACCTCTCTATTTTTCACGGCTACTCCTCAATTCTGCTTGCTGCAGTGTCCTTAATATATGCATTTCTGGCTGCATTGGTCGAAAGTCTTCCTTCAAGCATCGATGACAATTTCGATGTGGCTGTTGCAATGACGTTCTTCAGTTACATCATATTATTCGGATCCTTGGCAATATAGCAGAAAATGGACCTGCGGCTAAAAAGCCCTCTCTTATCTCTTGAAGCCTTCCTGGGAATATATAACATCGCGTATGTATGTTACGCGCGCAGCCTCATCGTAGCTTAGTTCCGTAGAGTACTTCTCCGACTTCCTGAAGTACTCCTAAGCTTCCATATGCAATCCATTCTTCGTAAGATATCTTGCAAAGGAATAGCTCAAGCCGCTTATCATCGCAGAGATAACGTGCCCCTCTTTCTTCAAGCCGAACTCCTTTGCAATACCATGAATGTCTTCATACGTTTCTAAGGTCTTCCTCATATCTCCGCCCCCCAGGGCCTGCGCATAGGTGCTCAGAGCGTCAAAAGAGGCTCTTGCCGCATACAGCGTTTTATTCCTGCCAAGAAAGCCATTTACTATCCCTGCAGCTTTAAGGTAGTATTCAGAGGAAACAAAATAATTGATGTATGTTGTGCTTTCCACGTCGTTAAGTAATGCCATGTGCGCAATCCTGCCTTTTTCAATGCAGGCCTTGTATGCATACGCCGCTGCCTTTTTTGCCATGCCTGCATTTGGTGCTATCCCCGCAGTATGCTTATACAAATCAATAATTCTGTCTTCTCTGCGAATGCTCCTGATAATGTTTCCGGTTGTTCCTGAGAGCGCTTCCTTTCGTATCATCTCCTTGAGCTGCCTGTCAAAATCCCTAATTTCACTATGGCTTTTTCTAAACGCAATCATTGTATCAGGGGCATTGGGTTTCTCTCATATTTATTACTGCCTCCTTGCAGTCAATGCTGCAGCCCTACCCTGTCCTCTCCCTTTTTTATAGTGATTCTCTCTTCTACTGCAGGCTTCCCGAGCTTTTCCCAAGCGTTGCCCAGCCTTATGCTCACCTGCAGGAATCTGTCTTCAGAAGGCCCTGAAGAGCCAGGAGAAACAGAGAGCTCACCCTCCTTGATGCCGAACATGCCTTCTGTATAAGTGCCAAACAGCATATTATGCCCGACTTCAACCTCTATTTTTTCACCTTGCTTCAGCCCAAGGTCCGAAGCCCTCGTGGTGAGCTTTATGTTTCCGTAGCCGTCCACATATGCTATCCTGTCCCTAGGAGGCTCAGGAATCCTTCCTGCATCTAGTTCATTTCCGAGCACAGAATAATCGCCGTTCATTATACTTGTAAAAGGCCCTGGATACCTGTCCCTTGATCTGAACTGCGAGCCCCTGTTGTCCACCTTAACTGCCATAAACCTTTCTATCATCGGCTTTACAAACGAGAATGTATATCCTGAATTGACAGCAAAGACCTCAAGGCCTGTCTTCAGCTTTGCATAGACAACGGGCTCTCCCTCATTGTCCCTTCTGGGGTTCGGATCGTCGCGCCTCGGCGCCGTATTAGAGAAGATATATGTGCCCCTTTCGCTCTCTCTGCCTTCTCCGTCAAGCGCAAGCTGGTATATGCAGAAGCCAGTGGAAATTGTGCTGTAAGGTTGCACTGTTATGTAGTCTATATCGGCATTCCTTATCGTGCCTTTTATCTTGCGCTTTATCTCTGCAAATGCAAGGTCTCCAGCGCCGAAATCGCTCACAACGAAGACCAAAGGCATAGTCTTCTCCGCATCATTCACAGGCCCACCATCTATTGCTCCTATTTAACATAGGCAAGAAAAGGACAAATAACATATATCTGAATTTGACTGCTTTTCTAGAAAGAAGGAAAGGCTCTGCAAAGGCCGTAAGCCGCATCAGACCCTCCTGCCGCGCCTGCCTCCGGGTCTCTTTGTAGTATCGGTTGGCATGGGCGTCACATCCTCGATGCTGCCTATCTTGAATCCGCTTCTTGCAAGTGCCCTTACCACTGCCTGGGCACCATGCCCTGGCGTCTTTGAGCCGTGGCCTCCTGTTGCCCTTATCTTTATATTTATGTTTGTTATGCCCTTCTCTATGGCTGAGGTCGCAACCTTATAGGCTGCCTGCGTTGCCGCATATGGCGAGCCTTCCTCGTGGTCAGCATCAACTACCATGCCTCCGCTGCCCACTGCTATGGTCTCAGATCCTGAAAGATCGGTAAGCGTTATTATGGTGTTGTTCTTTGATGAGTAGATATGCGCTACGCCCCAGCGTATTCCCTTCTGCCTGTATTTCTCCTGCGCAGCTGCCACTGCATTCTCATATGAGACCCCGCTCTTCTTGCCCTGTTCCTGCTGCTTTGCCTGCTTGTCGGCCTTTTTCGCTGCAGGCTTTGATTCCCCTGATCTCTGCTTTGGCATAATAACACTTCATTCTCCATTCCCTGTCTGGGGCTCATTCCCGGGCTCAGCCGCCTTCTCGGCTTCAGATGCTGCAGCTACTGCAGAGTTCTGGACCTGCTGCTCTATCTGTATGGCTTTATAATATGATATCTGCTGCTCTTCATTCCTGTTGACCAGGTATCCCGGAGATGAGACGTGTCTGCCGTTTATTGCTATGAAGCCGTGTGTTATAAGCTGCCTTGCCTGCTTCAGACTCTTAGCCATTCCCTTCCTGTATACTATTGTCTGCAGTCTTCTCTCGAGCAGCGACTCCGGCTTTATTACGAGAAGGTCGTCAGGTATCGCCCCCTCCTCTACTACGTTGTATCTTGCGAGCCTGCTTATGATCTGCCTGCCTACCTCGGACCCTGCGCTTCCTGAAAGCACCTCTCTCGCGTTCCTCCTTATCCTTCGTATCTCGCTAGTGGCCTTCCAGAGCTCCCTCAGGTTCCTAAGCCCGTATGCGCCTGCAAGCTTATGCTCGCTCTCTATTCTCTGCTTGTCCCACATCGTAGAGGGTCTTTCGTACTTCTTCCTGTTTCTCTTCGGCGCTCCCATTTACTCACCTATCAGGCCTTCGCCTCCCCGCCCTTCTTTGCGGCTTCCTTCTGCTGCTCCTGCACAGCCTTCTTTACCACTCCTACGGTTGCGCCTGTCCTTCCTGTGGACCTTGTCCTCTGCCCTCTGACCTTCTGCCCGTACTGGTGTCTTGAGCCTATCCATGTCTGAAGCCTTATCTCGCGGTCTATGTCCTGCCTCGTCCTTACTATAAGGTCTGCGCCTGCAAGGTGCATGTCATCGCCTGTCTCAAAATCCTTCCTTCTGTTGGTCATATAGGCGGGTATGCCTGCCTTCATAGGATCCTTCATCACGCTCTCTATATGTGCAAGCTGCTCATCGCTCAGCGAGCCGAGCTCCGAATTCATGTCTATGCCGTAAAGCCTGCTGCATGATACTGCTATGGCATGGGCCATGCTGTGCCCTACGCCCTTTATCTGAAGAAGCGCCCTTATGATCTTATAGCTGCCGTTGATGTCCTTGCCTGCTATCCTTATAATGCTTATCTCTCTCTTCTCTCTCTGCCTTTCCATCTACGCACCGCTTATATACAAACGCCAGGGCTGGGATTTCCACAACTTCTAACGATCTAAAAGTTCATTTGAACCCAGATGGCTCGGAGAGCCATACGCTTACAGGGCCATCCATTCCAGGCGTACGCGTTACCGGATTCCGCCACCCTGGCATTTGCGCATTATATATATTGACAACGTTTAAAATCCTGCCTGATGCAGCAGATATACTCTGCGGCATGGCATGAACCATTATCTTTTATCTAGGCAAAGATATATATTGTTTGTTGCGCTGCAACTGCTCTGGGCTTTATTTCTCAGGTCTGACTGCAGGGAAGGCTATGACCTCCTTTAGCGATGTATTGTTGGTAAGTATCATTGCCAGCCTGTCTATAGCCATGCCCAATCCCGCTGTGGGGGGCATGCCTAATTCCATAGCCTCGAGAAAATCCCTGTCATAAGGAGGGGCCTCGTAATCGCCCTTTATCCTCTCTGATTCCTGCTCCTCAAACTTCCGCCTCTGCTCAATAGGATTGGTAAGCTCGGAGTAGCAGTTTGCCTCCTCGTATCCTGCGACAAAAAACTCAAACCTTTCGCTAAGCCTCACATCGCCCCTTTTGTCCTTTGTCAACGGGCACATATATGCTGGAAAGTCTACGACAAAGACCGGGTCGAAAAGCCCAGGCTTTATATATTTGTCGAAGAGCGCATCGGCTATGTGGTAGCTGTTCTTTATCTGTACCTTAAGCGCTTCCTTTTCTGCGATGGCCTCTGCTTCATTATCTGTAAGAAGCGAGACGTCTATGCCCGTCCTCTTCTCAAGCTCCTTGACCCAGTAAATCCTTTTGAATGGCCTTTTGAAGCTGAGCTTCTTGCCCTGGAATTCTATTTCATGAGATCCGAAGAGGCTCTTCACCAGGCCACTCACCATCTCCTCAAGAAGCTCCATGTAGTCGTTGTAGTCTTTATATGCCTCGTACATCTCTATCTGCGTAAACTCGGGGTTATGCGTTGAGTCTATATCCTCATTCCTGAAATCCTTCGAGACCTCATATACCTTCTCAAACCCGCCTATTATGAGCCGCTTTAGGTAAAGTTCATCCGATATCCTCAGGTATGCCGAAGTGTCAAGCGCATTGTAATGCGTCTTGAATGGCTTTGCAAATGCACCCCCGTATATCTGCTGCAGCACCGGCGTTTCAAATTCAACGTAGCCATGGCCGTCAAGGAAGTCGCGTGCATACTTTAGAATCTTGGCCCTTGTCCTGAAGAATTCCCTCACGTGCGGATTTATTATCAGGTCAAGGTGCCTCTTCCTGTATCTAAGCTCAACGTCCTTAAGCCCATGGAACTTCTCAGGAAGCGTGCCTAGCGACTTCGAAAGCACCTCTACTGCTTTTACCTCTATGCTTATCTCACCCTTCTTAGTCTTGATTACGCTGCCCTTTGCGCCGATGATGTCGCCAAAGTCAAGCAGCCTTATAATCTCCATCGCATTATCTCCTATGACATCCTTCCTCACAAGAAGCTGTATCTTGCCTTCGCCGTCAAGGATGTCAATAAAATGCAAACTTCCCATTTCCCTGAACCTTATAATACGGCCTGCAACGCTTACTTCGTTTCCCTTGAGCTTGGCAAATTCCGATATTATCTCGGCAGAGTGGTGGCTCTGCAAAAACGAGTAAGGATACGGGTTTATACCCTTCTCCTCAAGCCTCTTTTTCTTTTCAATCTTGAATTCATCTGCCATTTCTGCACCGCTTCGTACCGGAAAACAGAAAGTCTATCTTCATTTACAAATATAAACACATAGCCTTTGTTTCTGGCATGAGCCAAGGCGCAAGTAGCATCAGATTCGTTTCTCCTGCATACCTTTATAAACTTTTATACATAAGCAGCTTTGTTTATAAAATATGATTTTAATACGAATTTATAAACCTGCCTTTCTGAACTGAGTTCAAATAAAAGTTTGATACAACATCCGCCTTCTCTCGTATATTCAGGTAAATGCAACATAACGAAGGGTTTTTAATGTTGTAGTAAGTTTAATACAACATGGCGTACATAGTCACTAGAAAGGTAAAGGGCAACCCCTACTATTTCAGAGTAGAAGGATATAGGGAAAATGGGAAGGTAAAACAGAGAGTTCTGGAATATTATGGAACCATAGATCCGAGAAAGAATCCTGATGCAAGTCCGATAACCAAAAGAAAACTAAAGGCAACACATAACTTCGGGGCCATTGCACTGCTTTATCATGCTGCAGAAAAAATAAACCTGATAGACTGCATCAATAACTATGTACCAAAGAGGCAGGGATTGTCACTCGGCCTAGAACTTTTTCTGACAACAGCACACAAACTTCTTGATAACAAGCCAAGTTCACATAATCTTTCCGATTGGATTGGAAATACACACCTGCCCATTTTTCTCGGCTTTGATCCATCACGTATAACCGACAACACACAGCAATATCTTATGGATAAGATCTACGACGAGGAAAGGAACATAGACCACTTATATCGCATATCGATAGACTTGTACAACAGTGCCATAAAACTTTTTGGGAAAGAAGAAGACGCTTTCTTTTACGATATTACTTCGACATACTTTGAAGGCAAGTGCTGTCCAATAGCATTTTTTGGACACAATAAAGATGGAAAACTTGACAAACTCCAGATAAACATTGCGATGATAATGAACGGAAAATACAGCCTTCCTGTAGTCAGTAAAGTTTTCAGAGGCAACGTCAACGACGCAAGGACTGTGCATGAAATGGTCTACTATCCAAAGGTCATCATGAAGAAAGAGAAGTGTATGCTAATAATGGATCGCGGATTCGATTCTGAGGACAACATCAGACTTATGGATACAACAAGGTACGACTACATAATTGGTCTCCGTTCCAACCATAACTTCGTGAAGAAGTTGAAGAATGGGACGGATTTCTCAACTGGCAATTGGGATACAATAAACAATGGTGGGAATGCAATAAAGTTGAGAAAGGAGGTAAAGAACGTCTTTGGTAAGAGGAGAATAGTTATTCTATACTATTCACCGAAAGTCGCAAGGGATCAAAAGGAGAGAAGGGATTTCAGGATAAATAACATCATTGAACGCCTTGATGACCAAGGCGAACTTACGATGAAGAAGGCAACTGAGATGGCAAAACCTCTGAGAAGATATTTGGTCATCGAACAGAACGGGAAAGAGGTTTCTTGGCGCATAAATCAGGTCGAAGTTAACCGCGCAGAGAAGAATGATGGCAAGTTTTGTCTGATGACAAACAAGAACATAGGCCCTAAAGAGATCTTCGCTACTTATTTTTCAAAGGACAAGATAGAGAAGGGATTCAGGCACATGAAGCAGGATGCGAACCTGCGTCCAGTGCACAAGAGGTTAACAGACCACGTAATTGTTGATGTGTTTCTCTGCCATATTGCATATCTACTTATGAGAGTCGTAGAACACCTTGCTCAGAAAGAAAAAATCGACAAATTTTGGGAGGGTTTATCGTCTGAAGCGAAAGAAATACGTATTGCTGAGTTTGAAAACCAGCAGGGTAAAAGATACTATCAGATAGTCTCTAACAACGAAACCCAGAGATCTATCGTCGATAAATTGGGGCTACTGAGCCAATTGCCAGTTATCACAACATCGTCAAAATGAGTTCAGAAACATAGGTATATAAGTTGCCATTTACAGCATAACAAGGTGAAGAAATGAACAGAACTCTAAGCATAATAGGAATAAGTGCAGTCCTAGCAACTCTGTTGATAGGAATTGCAGGAGCAACAGGCACAAACCAATACACATCTGGAACAGCAAGTCCAGAGGGTCTATGTCATGGTGCCTTTGGAAACACGAATGGGAACTTCAGTTGGGTATCAAACCAGCCAGCATACGGCTATCCGAACTTGAACAGCCCATTGACAGCAGGAAGCGGACAGGGAGGTATTGGATTAACAGGAAACAATAACGCAGAATCAGGAGGCTGCGGTTAATCAATCGGTTTGCTGGGTATCATAGCCCAGCTCTTTCTTTGTGAGAGGTTAGTTTTGTAAACAGAATTCTATTTATAAACATAGCTTACATAGGCAATACGTAAAGTGTAGCTGTTTAAATGGCCGTAATCAAAAAGAACCATAGGCGCATGCAAAGCGCCATGGAATACCTCATGACCTACAGCTGGTCCATACTTATGATAGCAATCATACTCGGAGCCCTCTTTGCCCTTGGCACATTCGGAACCAATACCTACCGCGGCACAGCCTGTACTGTGACTTCGGGATACTTCTGCACGAATCCTATCCTGAACTCTACAGGCAATCTTTCTGTTACATTCGGCGAGGAAGGCTATCCCATAACTGTGACGGGCCTAGGCTGCACAAACTCCACTGCTATGCCGCAGAGCACAGCCACAGAGAGCCCAAGCATATCCTTTCAGCCAGGTGAGGAGCAGCAGCTCGTATTCGAATGCCCCATACCAAGCGGTGCCCTCGGCAGTACGTTTACAGGCGATCTCTGGATTGTTTACAGCCAGGGGGCGCAGTCAGGGCTTTATGCAAGGATTGCAACCATTTCAGCAAAGGTATCAACAACCAGTGCCGTCACCCCTGCCTATATCGGATACGTGCCGATAACCGTCACAAATTCACAGGGTTCAGGCACACCGGCACCATTCCAGCAGATGATAGCCATAAATCCCTCAAGTTATGGTCAATACCTAAACAGCAACCTCGGCAATATAAGGTTTTATTCCGGGTCTCCTAATACTGGCGCGCCTCTCTATTCGTGGTGCGAATCGGGCTGCTCCAGCTCTGCATCAATGGCTGTTTTTTGGGTTAGCCTGCCCAACGGCATCGGCGCAGGACAAAATATCCCAATAAACATGGTATTCGAAAAGACAAGCATCAACTACGACGGGACATATGCCGGAGAAGCCCCTACTGAAAGTACTTCTTATGGCAAATATGACAATGGCGCCAGCGTGTTTACATTCTACGATAATTTCAAGGGTACTACCCTGAGCTCGCAGTGGAATACGGGATACACCTACACCCTGGGAACGTACTCTGTAAATAATGGCCTAACCCTATCCTATCCCAGTGGGTACGGCAGCTCTACAATACACCTTATAACAAAATCGCAGTTTGCGCCTGCAGTATTGGAGGTGATGGTTACCAGCTCCAGCTATTCTACAGTATCCTTTGACGAGCAGTTGCCAACAGCACCAGGCTGCGGCGAGTGGTATAGTGCATACGCATGCCAGGTAAACAATGACGAAATCAACCTGGAGGCATACATTGCCTGTTACACCATCGCTGAATATAGAAATGTGCCTAACAATCTGGTAGAAGCAGGTAGCATATACAGTTGCATATGGGCCGGAACAGGTAATGAAAAGCTTGCTACTGGTTACAATGTTGTAGCGCAAGCCACGGATTCCATCGTTTCTTTCGGGAATTCGTATATAGACCTCTCGGCGTTCAGCGGCAGCACAAACTCATACCAGTGGGTGCGCCTGCGAGCCTATCCGCCCGGAGATACAATGCCGGACGTGAGCCTAGGCAGCCTGCACTAGGCTATAGCCTTATTCTTCGGGCCCGGGGGGATTTGAACCCCCGACTTAAAGGTTAAAAGCCTTCCACTCTAGCCAAGCTGAGTTACGGACCCTCTTACAAACAGAATAATCTAATACTTATCCTAAAGAAATATTTATGTATTTATCGGGATTGGCACGAAAGCGAGCCGATCTTCAATTTGTAGCATACATGCAAGTCCCGAAGAATGGAAATGCAATTTTCAAGGTGATTATATACCTGGTATCATAATAATGCAGGGGGAGGTAATATCAGGCCTGGGAAAAGGCATGCATTTTGTCTCTATCGAAGAATACAGGGCGCAATTCGTCAATGCACTTGGAATTGATGCATATCCCGGCACACTGAATCTTAAAGCCCATGAAAAATCACTCAGAGACCTCGAGAGCCTGAAAGCAGGCCGCGGAATAATGATAAGCGGCTTTAGAAAAGCCGGAAGGATGTTCGGCAGCGTAAAGGCATTCAGGGCCGAAATAGAAGGTATAAGGTGCGCATTCATCATTCCTGAAAGGAGCGAGCATACTGGCGTGTTTGAGATAATAGCAAATAAAAACCTAAGGGAAGAACTCTCGTTAAAAGATGGCACCAGCGTTGAAGTGAAGATCGCACTGGACGAATGAATGCTTGTGCATTTTACCGTCTCTCTGGAAAGTAATATAATTCTTTGCTGAGATATTGATTGCAAATACTTCCAGATGGATGCCGATTAAGCTGCGAAATGCGCCTTGTGCCGTATGCAGAGGCAAAGGAGCAGCAGCAATATACCGTGCTATTTATGGATCAAAACGAAAAGGGAAGCGCCAACGCTCTCGAGAAGCTGCTTAAGGACTACCAGCTTCTCGAGGAGCAGCTAAGGACAATGGCCATGCAGCTCGAGCAGCTTCAGGGCCAGAACATAGACATGCAGCGCGCAAAGGAGGAGCTTGAGAAGAGCACAGGCAAGGTCTACCTCAGCGTAGGCGGTGTGATGGTCGAGACAAGCAAGGAGAAGGCCATAAGCGACATAGATGACAGATCGTCTCTTACTGCTACGAGGATCCAAAGCGCAAACAAGCAGTACACAGAGCTCAAAAACAGAGAGAAGCAGCTGAATGAAAGGATAAAGCAGCTGTACCAGCAGGCGCAGTGAGTGCTGTGCAGCCATTAGATTTCGCATCGCTTTGCAGTCTCCTTAAAAAATGGCGACAGAGGAAGGCGCTTATAACCTTCCACTCTGTAGGAGACAGGGATGGTGTTGCTTCAGCAATAGCCCTTTCCCACTGCTTCGAGAATGCAGTTGTCGCCACTCCTGATTTTATAACTGGCAATTCTAAAAGGATGCTGTCGGAGGCATCATATGCCGGAAGCATACTTCCTGAATTTCCAGGCGACGTGGAAATTGCGATAGTTACGGATGCCAACAGGCTTGATATTCTTGGCGCATTTGGCGAAAGGCTCAAGACCTTCAGCGGAAGCGTGCTTTTTTTAGATCACCATGCACTGCCAGAAGGTGCAGACGAAGTTCCAAACTCATTTATCTTCAACGACGAAGGATATAATTCTGCCTCAAGCATAACATACGAGGTGCTGAAGGCCATGGGCATCCAGACCGGCAGGAGCATATCCATACTGCTCCTGAACGGCATAATCGCCGATTCTGCAAATCTCCAGAATGCAAACGCACTGACGTTCAGGCAGATTGCTGACCTTTTCGAGGCGTCAGGACTGACATATGCCGATGTAAGCGAGTATTTTCACGAGGCTTCATCAGCCACGCACAGGCAGCGGCTGATGCAGGATCTCTTTTCCTCAAAGTTAGAAGTAATAAGCAAATACCTCCTTGTATACGGCGAGGCCTCGTCGCATGCAAATACTGCAGCCGAGAAAATGCTTGAACTCGGTGCAGATGCATCCGTGTTCTGGGTCATCAGGGAAAAAGAGGTATCCATCTCTGCAAGGCTGCGCCAGTCTCTTGACAGAAGGCTAGGCATACATCTAGGCAGGATTATGGAAGATGCTGCGAAGCACATTGATGGCACAGGCGGGGGCCATCCGTGCGCTGCAGGAGCATACGGCCCATCAAAAGAAAAGGCAAAGGACGCCTATGCCTATGTAATAAATATGCTCAGGAAAAAGCTTGCTGCATAAAAACTGTCGCATGATCCGTATATGGCTTTCCAACGTTTTAGAAACGTATGCTGCATGCAATATTCACGCGCCTAAACATCAAAGTAGCTTCAGCGTGGAGGTAAAGGGATCCAACTCGCTTTTCCTCCAGGGGCCTATGCCAAGGGCAGTTACTGTATTCGGGGGCAGTTCTGTGAGCCCTGCATCTGTGACAATGGCGCAAGGAATCTTCTTGTATCTGAAGGCCTCGTAGAGGCGTCTAAGCACAGATTCATCTTCAACCTTCAGCACTATCTTCTTCTCTCCGCCAGAGAGCCACTCCTTGACAAGCTTCGCGTCAGACCTTTCACTTTCAAGGTAGCTCATCAGCGAGGCATGGGCTGCCTGTGCGGCAAGCTTGCCCCTTCCCATGTCGAGGTCAGCCCTTATGATTATGATCTGCCTGAGTTCGTCTGCACTGTCCATAAAAGGCATTAAGACTAACACGTATAAATATCTGCACTGAGTCCTTCACTCATGGACGCCATTGCTGAATCTCAAAATAAGGGCAAGGGAAGGGCTGTTGTAACGTCTCTGATACGCGAGTATTACTCCAATGCTAGGAACCTGGCCCCTCAGTCTGTGGAAAAGAGGGAATTCGGCATAGGCACCTTCGATGCAAAGATACTCTACAGGCATCTCTCGTTCGGAAGCGAAGATGCGCTCAAGGCCTACCTCTCTTCCAAGGCGCCTCCCTACGTATCCTATTCTGCGGCATACTATAAACACCCAGGCAAGAGGCCCATGGAGAATAAGCTCTGGGAAGGCTCAGAGCTTGTCTTTGATTTGGATGTAACTGATATGCATCTTCCGTGCCAGAGCCTTCACGGGAGAGCTTGGGTCTGCGGCACATGCCTCAGTTCAGTAAAGGCAGAAACCATAAAGCTCATAGAAGAATTTCTTATGCCTGATTTCGGCCTTTCCGATTCCGAGATAAGTGTAAACTTCAGCGGCAACCGCGGCTACCATGTGCATGTGAATAACAATGCCCTGCTTGGGCTCTCTGCAAAGGCAAGGTCTGAAATAAGCAGTTACATATCCGGCGCAGGGATCGATGCTACCCTTTTCTTCCCTACCGCCGGCCAGCGCGGCGTCAGGCTGGTCGGCCCCAAGCCGACAGACAAAGGTTGGGCAGGCAAGATGGCCCGGGCCTTCCTTGCCAATCTCAACATAGGTGCAGAGAAGCTTGCAGCCCTTGGCATAAGCCCGCAGCTGGCGAAAAACCTGTATAAGAAGCGCGCCTTGATAGAGATGGGCATACGCAACGGAAACTGGGACATGATATACATTCCCAACAAGGCCGAATTCTGGAAGGGCATACTAAAGAATCAAGCCGTTTCCCAGAGCGATAAGATCGATAGGAATGTGACGAGAGATCCCTCACATCTCATAAGGCTTCCCGGCAGCATACACGGCGATACCGGTCTCATAGCAATGAAAATAGGCAAAAGTCCTGCACTGGAAGGCTTTGATCCAATGAGCAGCGCCATAGCATTCAGGAAGGGCGAGGTGGCATGCGTTGCAAACACAAAGGAAAGCCTGACGTTCAACAGCTCTGAATTCGGGCCTTATAAAAATGAGGCAGTCACGCTACCAATGTATGTCGGCGTATACCTCTTCCTGAAGGGCTTCGCCGAAATAAGAGAGGCACATATATAAAGAAGCAACGCATAAAATAAAAGGAAGGCATTTCGCTGATTGCATGAAAAACGTCGTGGCTGCGCTGCCCAATGATCCCGAGCTTGCGTCATGGCTGGGCAAGAAGGGCACATCAAACGGCCTTACATTTTACAACAGGCGCATCTCAGACACGCACGTTGTTCTTCTTACACCTACCGACATAGTTGGTAAGTTCTATGCCTTTGGAGAAGCATTTACACTTGCGGACCAGATCATAGCAAGCACTAAAAGCATCGATGACATACTTGGAGAATCCATAATAGCGGCCTCTCTGCTCAGGAAAGGCATATGGCTTACCGATGACAACAATGTGCAGCACCTGCTCAAAGGCCTGGGCAACAGCACGGAGCAGCTCTCACGCGATCTACTTATAGAAAGGCTAGGCGCCCTTGAGGTGCATGCAGATGATGCTGGCGTGCGCATAGATCTGGATAAGTCCTTTCCTGTAAAAGGGGTCGGCACAGTCCTTCTGGGCATAGTTAGAAGAGGCAGTGTAAAGGTTCATGACACTCTCAGCATGAGCAGCGGCAAAGAGCTTCAGATCCGCTCAATACAGGTGCACGATGAGGACACGAATGAGGCAGGGAGAGGTTCCAGGGTAGGCCTCGCTGTGAAAGGCATAGACGAAAAAGAGGTAAGGAAGGGAGACATTCTCTCTGAAAGCACTCTGCCGTATATACGGGAAATTTCTGCAGATATCAACATTAATCCGCTCATAAAAGATTCAATTCATGAAACTGGCTGCACATTCACTAGCGGCTTCTCTGTGGCCATGTGCAATATAGAGAAAGGCCCATCGGCGTATGCCTTAAGGTTCGATAAGCCCGTAGCTGTGGAGAAAGGCGACCCTTTCGTGCTTATAAGGGACGGTAAGCCAAGGGTCCTTGCTGCAGGCAGGGTAACCGGGACAAACGCGCATTAGCGCAGAAGAATGCGCTTAAGTCAACGTATATATATCTAGCATATGCCATTCTGCTTGTTGATAAAGATGGTTGAGCATATGCATGAGAGAAGCTATAATTTGAATAAATATGCCGGAACAGAGCTTAAAGGCGCCGCCCTTCTTGCAGACTACGAAGGGGTTATAGGGCCAAGGCTTTCAAGGCTGCCGCCGCGAGACAAGATCTACTGCAAAATGAACAATTTCATATCAAAGCTGAGCGGCACACCTCCAGCACGCACCGAAGAAAAGAGACTTGAGCTCCTTAGAAAACACGATACCGACACAACTGCGTACGCAATCTTGATGGAATACAAGGTTTCTTACAAGGATTTCATACGGGAGGTTTATCTGCCTGAAATAAAGGATGTGGGCAAATACATAACTGAGGACAAGAGGCTCCTCGGCCTTTTAAACAGCATAGATATGCCAAAGGCTGTGCTTTCCAACAGCACCCGCGAATACATATTAAGGGCGCTCTCAGCACAGGGCATCGAAGGTGCATTCAAATACATAATCTGCATTGAGGAACTCGATATACATGTCAAGCCCCAGAGCGGGGCATGGATCACGTCCATGTCAATAACAGGGTTCCAGGCAAAAGGCACGCTTTATGTTGATGACCTCCCTAGGAACCTGGAGATGCCGTATCAGCTAGGCTATACCACAGTGCTTATAAGCGGAAAGGAGCATGTATCAAAAGAGGACTCAAAGTATGCGAATTACGTCTTCAAAGACTTCACGTCACTGCTGTATTCCCTTGCCAGAAAATGAGCAACGTCCATGCTACATCGCATATATCGAGAAGTTTCTTACCATTTTTTTGGCAAACATTAGCATCTTGCTGCTGTTCCTTTTTACGTCCTTTATAAGCGCCTTATACCTGTTTTTCTCCTCAGGCGTAAGCTTGCCCTCCTTGACTATCGTCTGCTTCTTACCATCGACTATCTGTGTCTCAGTCTTGCTTATTATGCCCTTCTTCACCATCGCGTACCATTCATCAAGCGTATTGCCGTGCGCCTTTATCATGCGCAGAAAGTCCTTCATCCTTATCTTCCTACGCCTGCCTGTCCTGTCCTCTTCTGCAGCAGGTATCAGCGCTGCCTTGTCGCATATCTCCTCTATGTCGGCCTGGGAAAAGCCTATCGTTGCCCTTGCAAGCCTGCCGAAGCTTATATGCCCTATGGGCATCTTCCTTGTGTTATAGATGAACGCCTGCTTCCTTGTCTTATAGTCTGGAGGCGGTATGTAGATTGCCTCGCCGAACCTCTTGCTTCTTTTCAATGCAGGGTCTATATCCCATGGCTGGTTTGTCGCCCCTATTACAAAAATGCCTTCCGGATTCTTCTCAACGCCGTCCATCTCCTGTAGGAACTGGTTCACCGCCATGCGCATATAGCTCTGCTGCTCCCCTCCGCCTCCGCCGCTCTCCCTTTTGCCGCCTATTGCATCTATCTCGTCGAAGAATACCACAACAGGCGTGTTGTGCCTTGCCTGTTCGAAAATTGCATGCATGTTCTTTTCTGTGTTGCCTGCATACATGTCGACTATCTCATTTATCCTGGCTATAAGCACCTTTGAGCCTGTCTCGCCGCCTATGGCGTTGACAAAGTAGGTCTTGCCGCATCCCGGAGGGCCGTAGAAAATCACGCCAAGCCCAAGCTTCTTGCCGTACGCCCTTAGAAGCTCAGGCTTTCTTATCGCGAGGATTATATTCTCGTATATAAGCTTCTTCTCCTTTTCCATGCCTACTACATCCTTGAATGTTATCGAAGGCTTGTGCCACTTTACCCTTTTGATCTGGCCTTCCTCGGTCTTGGTTTCTTCTTCCGCGCCGACCTTTACCTTCTTCTGTTCCTCATCTCCTTCGGAAGGCGCTTCAAGCTTGGATTTCAGCTGCTCGAGCCTGGCTTTTGCCTGCTCATAATCAGGATTTTTCTTAAGCGCCTTCTCATACCAATCCTTCGCGGCTTTGTAGTGCTGCTGGTATTCTGATATTATGCCCATCACATACGGCGCATCGTAGCTGTCAGGCTCCATATCCAGGACTTTCTGCGCATCTGCGATTGCCTCGTCATACCTGCTGAGTATAGCATAAGCCAGCGCCCTGTTGAAATATGCACTCGTATAAGCCGGATCCTCAGCCTGCGCCTTAGTGTAGAGTCCTATTGCTTCCTCGAACTTGTTGTCTTCGAATAACTTTCCCGCCTTCGCGTAGTAATCCTTGGCTCGCTGATTAGCTGTATCCTTTCCGTCACCCCTTCCTCCTGAATCATTCGCCATTTACCTCACAATCTAAGAGAAGCATATACAAATCCCATATGCACCATTGCCATATTTATAACTAAGCGCAAAAACTAAGAATGATAAAGTTATGCCACTTCGAAAGGATAAGCCACTACATAACCGAAAGGGCCTTATAATAAAAACATAATCCTATTATATAAATTTACGGTACGTGTGTATATACGGTGGAATAAGCATTGGCTGGATTGCTATGTACAGGCGTTTTAACCTTTATGGCAATAACTGCTTTTGTTTATCGTCAAAAGCTGCGCGAGGCATGCGCACGCTCTTCACTGCGGCAAACGCTACAGTGCTGCTCTACGTTTTCTTTTATGGCACTGTGCAGCAGGTAAATGCACTTTCTGCAACAACACCTCTCACGCTCTCAAATACCATAATCGACCTCGGCCAGTATTCCTTTGCAAACATTCTGATCAATGGGGCATAAGCCCATATACCGGGGAATACTCATTTGTCTCCAGCAACATCGCAGGGGATACTGTAGTAAACACAATAACCGGCTCGTATACGTCAAGCAGCTATGTAGAATTCACATTTGCAGACCAGAAAGCCCTCAGCTTCAGCTGAGGGATGAATGGCCAGGAGAAGCTAAATCCTCGCTACGCTCGGATTTGTCCCCTTCAGGGGAAGCCACAGGCTTTAGCCCGTGGAAGGGCACAATCTAAAGAGGATTTTATAGCAAAGAAAAGAAACAGCGGCTCTGCGCTTGTTCCGGCAGCCCAGGACCTCTGGCCTGGGAAAGGCCTAAGTCATTTTTTCAGCATGCCTCTGCCTAGCTGGAGCATTGGCAGCGGGTTTTCTGACAGGCTGCCTGATGTGGACATGGTGGACGGGGGCAGCAGGATAAGGATAAGGGCCGACCTTCCTGGAATTGAGAAGAAGGACATAAAGGTGACCGTCGAAAGGGCATCTGTAACTATAACCGCGCGCACATACCCCGAGAAGAAGGAAAAGGGCCGCAACTTCTATTACCGGGAGAGATCCTCTTCAGGGTACTACAGGAGCATACCCCTGCCTGCTGAGGTCGATGCGAAGAGTGCAAGGGCAAGGGCTGAAAACGGCACTCTCGCGATAACGCTGAATAAGAAGGGGCAGGGGCGCAGTGAAATCAGGGTAGAATGAGCTTCGGACCCTTGTAAAACGCACGTATTCATTTACCTCAGTAAATGCATTCATGTGTGTTTTTATTAAAGCTGCTAATAATCAAATATACGATGCTTTGCATCGGCTCTGAACAGGTGAATACGCATGAAAGAGAAGATAGAGAGTGGCATAGAAGGCATAGACAAAATGCTTTACGGGGGCATACCTGTGCGCAGCCAGATAATGCTTGCTGGAGGCCCTGGCACTGGCAAGACCCTTTTTGCATTCGAGTTCCTTTACAAAGGTGCGAAGATCGGCGAGCCCGGCGTCTTCTTCTCTTTCGAGGAGGAAAGCTCAAGCATCATAAATAACGCAAAGAAGGCATTTCCGAGCTTCACAGACATAGACAAGCTAATCGATGAGAAGAAGCTTGTTGTGCAGGGCTTGGGTGAGACAAAGCCCTATATACAGAAGGACACCGAAGGCTCGCAGTACACCTTCGGCAGGATGATAACCGAGATAGAGTCAATAGCCGAATCCACACAGGCAACTCGGCTTGTCCTTGATTCTGTCTCGCTGATGAGGCTCTTCATAAGGGAGCCTTTTGAATACAGGAGCGTTTCTATGGACCTTGTTGCAGTGCTGCGCAGACTCGGCATAACCTCTATAATCACCACCGAGATAGAGACCCCTGAAAAGAGCAGGCTCCTCTTCCAGCCTGAATTCTTCATATACGACGGCCTCATAATCATGTACACAAGCGGCGGCCCGGGCGAGCTCAGCACCCTTACGCTTGAGGTAGTGAAGATGCGGGGCTCGAACCACAGCAGGGCCACTGTGCCCTATGAGATATCACCCAACGGCATAGAGCTTACGCTTATCCACGAAAATAGGCCTTAGCCCGTGCAGCTATATGTTATTCAGCCTCAGCTTGAGCTCCTCTGCATTGAGCCTTGTGGTAAGCAGTGGTATGTGCTCTATCTGCGAGATCTTTATCGCTAGCTTGTCCACGACGTCAAGGTTCTGTATGACCACAAGCTTCGGCTTTATCGGCGCGACCCTGACCACAACCATTGGCGACCTTCCTGTGCTGACCTGGTCGAATATAAAAGCCCTTTCGTTCGTTGTACCGAAAAGCCTCGGATATTCTGTAGGGGATATCTCAAGTATTACCCTGAGGCTGTCTATCAGTGTGTATCCGAAGAGCTTCATCGAATCGAGATAGTTCGGGTTCGCAACGATCTTCGCATCGATCATCCTGGCGAAGTCTATGCCGCTTATCGGCGCAGTGAAGTCGTGTATGAAGTAGAATGAGCCGCTCTCGTCCTTTGAAAATTTCTGAAGGTTCTTTATGACTTCGCCGCCCTTCTGTTCGTCTATCACAAAGAGCGCGTTTATAAGCCTCTTTATAACACCCACGCCTGGGCTCGACCTCCTGTTGCCCTCGTAATCGCTTATCGTAGAGGTCGATATCTTGAGATACTTTGCAAGTTCAACCTGCGATATGCCAAAGAGCTCCCTCCACTTCTTCATAGTGCCTCCTGGGGTTTCAGACAGCGTTATCTCCCCTGCTATCCTTTCCTGAAGGCTATCCATTATACCACACTGCTGCAGTGCTCTCAAAGCAAGGCACAGCTCCTATCTTATACTGGGTTCGAAAGGCATATATTCGTTGCGTGTCCACATGCGCCACGGCATTTGTCATACCCTTCTCTTCCTTCTTCCTGGGCTTCTTGCCAACCTATTCCTGCCTTTTGCTCCCCTTCTGCCGCTTGGTCTCTTTTCCCTAACCTCAAGCCTTCTGTAAAGCCTTGTCGCTTCCTTATCGCTCTCCTTCTCGCTGACCCTCTTTCCTGACAAGAACGACAATATTGAAATGACAAGCCCGGCTATGAAGAGAAGCCCTGCGGCTATGCTCGGCAGCTCAAACGCCCTTTTTGCATAAGGCACAGAATCCACAGTAGGTATATACATGTAGGTGTAGCTTATGTTGACGTAGCTGCTGCCCTTATTGCTGTATATAAGGTAGTATGTGGCATTCTCTGCAGGTATAGTCCCGTTTATGGTATACGAAGGAGGAGGAAAGCTCCGGCTTAAATTCTCTGTATACGGGAATACGCCAAGGGATGAGTTGCTGAAGACCTCCATTACCCCGCTGCCTTCAAGCGATCTTATGAGCTCCGCTGTCTTGCTTGCATTGCTCAGGTAGGGCTCCACGCTGCTGAATGCTGTGCTATTGACAAGGTAGAAGTTCACAGGAGCGCTTGAACTGTAGAGAAGCAGAGGCGTGCTGCTGCTGTTTACCGCAAGCCTGACATATATGCTTGAGCTCGGCTGCAGCGCAAGCCCCTCCCTGTTTGCCGTAGTGGCAGAGCTGAACGAGGCGGAGTAGGTCATGCCCCCGATTACTACGCTGAAAAGTATCAGCAGTATGCCTATGACAAGCATCTTCTTGTTAAGCATGTGCGCGCCCTGATGCAAGCACCTATGGACACGCATCAATAATAATCTTACTGCAGAAAGTAGGTATGATGATAATGGAGGGCAAAGAAGAGAAGAGTGATTCCAAGGAAAGGCTGCATCTCTACCTCGCAATAACAGTGCTGCTTGCAGTGCTGGCCATAGCAGCCTCGCTCTTCATGCCAGACACAAGCACAAAATCAGGATGCCTCTCGTTTCTCACGCCTTCTGGGAGATACTCCTGCCTCAGCCGCCTTGCCGTCTCTACGCGCAATTCCACACTGTGCAGTATAATATCTTCTACATATGCTGATTATGCCGGCCAGTGCTATTTGGGCGTGGGCCTCGAGACCCTTAACTACAGCCTCTGCGCAGACATATCCGATAATGCCTCTGCAAGTTCTTGCGCTTTGGGCATAGCCAATGCTACAGGCAGCGCAGAGCCGTGCAGCATATTGGGCGGTGCCTACAGGGATTCATGCGTAACAAGGTCTGCAGTTAATTCCCTTGATAAGGGCTCCTGCGCATATGCTTCAAACCCAAGTAGTGCATATATCTGCTCCTCCGCAGTCGGGTTTTCTATGGCGGCGAAGTTTAGGAATGCCTCATACTGCGCAGAAGTGCAGCCGAGCTCAGACCAGAATATTACAGGCATGGTGCTCTACTACTCAAACACTGGTATTTCCCCGGAAAGTCCTGTCGGATACATTGAATCCAGCGACCTTAACCTGAGCGCAAGGGACCTCTGCTATATAGACATGGCCTCTATCCTGCACAACGGCAGCTACTGCAATGAGCTCCATAACGCAACCTCTGTAAGCATTTGCAACTCCACACTCTCCTCGGGCCTTGCCGCCAACGCAAGCGCCGTAAATCCAGTCAATGCCAGCAAGGTGAATTAC
Source organism: Microcaldota archaeon (assembly GCA_021796295.1). Classification (GTDB taxonomy): domain Archaea; phylum Micrarchaeota; class Micrarchaeia; order Micrarchaeales; family CABMGC01; genus JAJYIA01. The sequence continues at coordinate 6,351 of JAJYIA010000001.1, read as the reverse complement.
ACGCAGTTGCTCAACGAATGCCCTGCAGGCAGCTCCTATCCTGTCATTTGCAGGGATAACGTGCTTCTCTTTATGGCGATAGAGACCAGGAATGCCAGCGTATGCACCGAGCTGGGGCCTAATCTCAGCATTTCGTGCTATGACTATCTTGCCCAGACATACGACAATGTCACCTACTGCGCCTATCTGTCCAATGCAACAGAGAACAGCGCCTGCGTAGAGGGCATAGGCCATAATCTCTCTGCCGCTTCACCGTATTCGTAATTCTGTATAACGAGGCCGTAAGCAATGGAAGGCATAGTTGTCTGTATCAAGCGCAGCGTGCGTATGCCCCTCTTTTACATAGTTGGCATTTCAGGCAATGGACCGCTGTGCATTGCGGAGAGCAGCATAAACGCAGGGCTTGGCGAGCGTGTAAGCGTGGAAAACGGAGGCATTGCGCGCGTGATAGAAGGCGAGGCAAAGGCGCAGGACCTTTATTCAAGGCTCATGTCCCTCTCACTGGAAGAGGCAAAGCGCTCACTCAGTGCAAGCCCCGGAAGCATAGGCATAAGTGACATCGATGCTGCAACTGAAAGGATGCGGCCTGCACTGAAGTCGGCAGCCCTTCTTCTGCTTAAGAAGCTGCTGCTCGGGGCACCAATTCTAATAAGGTTCCACAACGATGCCGACGGCTCAAGCGGCGCATACGCCATATATTCTGGCATGAAGGCATTCCTTAATGAGAGGAAGGCCAACGCCGTATGGATCATGCACAAGGGCGTTGCCTACTCTGCATACGACGCAGAGTCGGACAGGCTCATCCTGAACGGCTATGAATCTCTTGAAAAGCCGCTTATACTCATAATAGACTTCGGCACCTCGGCAGACAGCAACACTGGCGTGGAGAAGGCATTGGCATATGCCGATGTCATATGGCTTGACCATCATCCTGTGCCTGAGGGCTTTGCAGGCATGAAGGCGCAGCACTACATCAATCCCTGGCTCTTCGGCTCAGACTCAAACTATACTGCCGGCCTTCTTTCAAGCATGCTTGCAAGGCTCTTTTCAAAGAGCCCTAGCCATGAGATGGAATGCGCCTCCCTCATCGGAGACCACAGCTCCTATGCAGTCGCATGCAGCGAGGGCAGAGACCTTGCAACGCTTCTCGACCTTATAACAAGCGACGCAAGGGTGACCGGCCTCTCTACTGCTTGGGACATTACCCCGCAGTACATAGAAGGCATACTGAACAACAGGCAGAGGTACGACGAACTGCTCAAATACGCAAAGGTCAGACTTGACGACACCACAAACCTTGCCCTGAAGAGGCTCAAGGTGTATGATGAGCATGATTCAAAGATCTTCCTACTCGATTTCGATGATGTAAGAGACGATAACACCGGCTTTCCGCTGCCGGGCAGGTTCGCCACAAGGCTCATGGATACAATAGCAGGCCTTAACCCTGCGGGAGGCATTCTCATACTGCACATAAACCAGTATATCTCAATAAGGCTGAGCCCAGGCCTGGAAAAGCGAATAGACATTCTCGGCATCATAAACGAGCTTAAGGAGAGGCACGGCGCAGGCATAGAGAGCGGGGGCGGCCACTCAAACGCGGCAAGCATCAAGGTCAGCGCAACAGGGGAGAAGAGGGCCGTGCTTCATGACCTCATCACGCTTGCAAAGAAGTCCCTCGGATAGGATATGATGCGCCTGCATATATGCACCGCATGCCAGGCACAACGTATAAATAGATATAACAAAGATATATGCTAGTCTTTCCCTGGCGAGGCTATGAAGAAGAACATAATCTATGCTGCCATAGTTGTACTTGCAATAATTGCCTTTTCTCTTGCTATGTTCTACGGCACGGGCTACGCTGCAGCCAGAACGCTTGCGTCTTACGACAATAAGCCTGTACCTCTAAGCCTTCTCAGAATGCTCAATGTTCCAGATAACCTGAGCAATGCCATAGACATGAGCGGCGCCCAGTCCCTTTTCATAAAGACAAACAACGCCACCCCGCTTGCGCAGGGAGGAAAGCCAGAAATCCTCTACATAGGCGCTGAATACTGCCCTTACTGTGCCGCAGAGCGCTGGGCTCTTGTTGTGGCGCTGCTGAGATTCGGAAACTTCACAGGGCTTAGGCTGATGACCTCATCAGCAAGCGATTATTCCCCAAGCTCTCCTACGTTCACATTCGCAGATGCAAACTACACAAGCAGTTATATCTCGTTCGTCAGCGTTGAGACTGAGACAAACAACGGCACGGCCCTGCAGCAGCCTACACAGCAGGAGGATCATCTTTTCGACATGTATGACACAGGAGGCAGCGTACCCTTCCTGCTTATGGCAAACAACACCTACCAGGTAGGCGCAAACTACGATCCCTACGATGTCATATATGGCAAGAACTGGAGCGCCATTGCCTCAGATCTGCATAATTCCTCCACAATACAGGCGCAGACCATCATAGGCTCCGCCAACCTTCTTACAGAGCAGATCTGCGCGGCAGACAACTATACCCCGAAGAGCGTATGCGATCAGCCCTACGTAAGCAGGATACACAAAATCCTAGGGAAGTAATCTTATGCCTGGTATAGCCTGCTCTGCCCCTGCACAGGCACAGGATGCTTCTTTTCAAGGGCCCTTCCGGCTGCGCTGAGCACCGAGGCCATGCGCTCCTCCCTCTGCCTTGATACATATAAGTATATCTCGTCCTTGCTGCCTTTTGCGATGAGTATGTATACCTCTCCTGCCCTTAGCCTGCCTGTCCTGCCCTTCCTCTGTATATTCCGTATCTCATTGGGTATGGCCTCGTAGAATATAACTGCGTCTACGCTCGGCACATCCAAGCCTTCTTCACCTATAGAGCTTGCTACAAGTATGTCAAATGCACGGTGCCTGAACTCCTCCATTACCCTCTTCTGCGACTCCTGCGTTACACCATCCCTCTTGCCTACAAAGGCCATTGCCCCGAAGCCGTTGTTCTTCAGGAATTCCACGAGTATCTTTATTGTAGAGCGGTACTGTGCGAATATTATTACGCTCCTGCCTCTATAATTTTTCACTATGTCAAGCACAGCAAAAACCTTCGCATGCTCTTCTCCGTTCCCTACAGCTTCGTCCGCAAGCCTTCTGGCTTCGGCAATGTCACGGTTCTTCAGAAGGTTTTCAACGCTTCTGCTCTTCTTCTCGCGCTGCTCAAGAGATTCAAAATACTTGGAAAAGGGATAAAGGCCCTCCACAAGCAGGAGATCGTACGCATGCATTAGGTTGAGCAGCTTTATGTAGCTGAACAGCGCGGCATACCTGTAATTCCTTTCCTGTATCCTGTTTATCTGGCTGCCCGCCTCTATAAGCCTGCCCTTGGGTATCCTTTCAAAGCTACTGAAATGCAGGAAGCCCATCTTGTTCAGGCTCTGCAGGCTTCTCTCGATCTCAGGCTTTAGCTTTACGGCTATCTCATCTATCCTCCGGCTTCTCTCCACCCTGATTATATGCATGTACTTCGGCATGACATACCTTGCAACATCGCCATCATACGATGTCCGTGATTCTATATGCCTTATGCCCAGCGTTTCAACTATAGCATTGACCTTTTCCTTCTTGCTTCCCGGCGAAGCGGTCAGCCCCACAACAAACACACCCCTCAGAATGCATTCGTTCGCTACGTAGGTATATGCGTATTTTCCCACAGCCCTGTGGCATTCATCAAACACAGCGGCGCCGAAATCCCCCATTGAAATACGGCCGTTATGAAGGTCGTTTGCTATGGTCTGCGGCGTAGCCACTAATACATCAGCTGCCCTTTCAATTCCAGCGCGCTTTTTAGGCGAAACAGAGCCCAGGACAAGCGCCACCCTGCTCCCTTCTACATTCAGCATGCTTGTAAGCGTTGCGTAATGCTGCTCCGCAAGAGGCTTCGTGGGCGACATGAAGAGCGCCTTTCTGCCCCTTGAAAGTGCATCTGCAACTGCTGCAGCGCCTATGATGGTCTTTCCGAGGCCTGTGGGCAGCACTACAAGCGTATTGCCGTGCCTGAGCATCGACTCTATGATGTTGGCCTGATACTCCCTGAATTCCACACCATCCAGTTTCATCAGGCTCAGGCCCTTTCCAATCCTCTGCCACCTGCTGTCTATTTCCATCGAATCAATTTCTGCATCAGCATAACTAATGCATGGCAAAATATAAGAAAGAGGCACAGCATGCAGCAATGCAGGCATGCAGAAGCTTTTAGACTCTTTCGGCGCATATTATACGATCCAATGGCAAGCGCTGAAGACACCCAGGACCAGATCACTGACCAGGACGTAGCAGAGGTACTTAACGGTTCCTCACAGTATGCAAACGAAGTGCCATTGCACAATTACAGCCCAATGAGCACTATTGCCTTTATTGTAATATCCATAATGGGACTCGCCGCAGGCGCACTTCCGGTAATACGTGACATACTTGCAGTGGTATTCGTCATAAGTTACCTGAAAACAAGAAACGCAGAAACCACAGGTGCGTTTACATATCTCTTTGCATTTTCTGCGCCTTCCATTATAGACAGCGCACTCTTCATATTTATGCCTGGTTATCTTAGCGGCATGGCAGGCCTTTTCGGCGTCTTCGTAGCCTACTTTTACCTTTCAGACAGGGACCTTCTGGCATAGCTATTGCCGAAAGATTAAAATACTGTTTTGCAGTATTCTCTATCACTCTGCTTGCCGCAGTAGCTCAGTCCGGGAGAGCGTCCGGCTGAAGTAAATCCAAAAGTTTCAGTGCAGAAACCGGAATGTCGTCGGTTCAAATCCGACCTGCGGCACTTTCCCAAATTCCCGAATTTTTGGGCACTACAACATCTAAAATCTTACATATTTCCTTTTGCTCTTTAGTCATCTCACCGATTATTATCTCATTTTCGTACACCTTGCACTTTAGATTTCTCATTTTTAGTAGTATCTCTTCAACAGTATGTTCTTCTCCTATAGCCTTTTTAAGTTGTGCAAATATAATCAATGTTAGGAATTGAAGGAAAAGGAATCCCCTTAACGTTTCCTCTTTGTGGACCCTTAGAGGTAGAATATTGATATCGTCTTTCGAAAAACCGAATAATACTTCTGCTCTTTGTCTAAGATAATAAGTAGGTACTATCTCTTTCATAGGTATGTCAAAAGAGGAAATGAGTATCATTACGCCTCTGCGCATAAAATTGTATTCGAGTTCTATGTTCTTTTCTTCTTCGTCTGCAGTTTGGCGTATCAACCGACTAGTTTCCCTCCCTTTTCTCTCAGGATCAAGAACTATATATGCATAAACCGCCTTTCCAAATAGTTCGACTTTCTTTCGCTTTATAAATAATCCTCTCTTCCCATATCTTACGCCATTACTAGGGGATTCTATGTCCTTGATCTCACTCATTATCAATTCTCTGTATAACGTCCTTACCGCCGGTAGTCGCATTAAAAAATTAATATTCTTTGCATAGAGGTCCAGAATATTGTCTTCTGAAAAGAAGCCTGCATCCGCACATACAACTGTGCTTTCTAAGCCGTAGTGCCTGAGTTCTTCTGTAGTGTTATTCAGAGATGAAACGTCTATAATGTTGCCAGGAAGTGTTCTGAAAAATATGGGCAAAGATGTGTCTTTATCGACTACAAGAAGGAATCTTATCTGCTTGTCTATCTCTTCTCCACTGCGGCCCCAGGAGGTTAATGGAATATGTATCTGATTTTGAAGTGACGTTGTATCTACTATTATTCCACTCTTTGATTTACAGATATTCGATATGTGTTCCCTAAAAAAACTTTGATAAAGTTCTTCATTTCCGATTGCTTCAAAGAATTCGCTTATCCGTTGTGAACTAACTTCTGCGTCTTTATATTGAAGTTTCGCATAATTCCCTTCATACCATGTCTCTGCATACATCATTGCAGAACTGTAACATAAGCGATACGTAAGAAGCGCAAGAAGAGTCTCAATGTATTTTCCAAATACCTTGTTAAAAAGTTGCCCATATTGTGTACTCTCTATAAATCTGCTCACAAGATACGAATCACCGAAGTCTAGAATAAGTCTCTCTGTTCGTTGCCTAAACAATCTTCTTTCGAAAATATGTCTTTCTTTATCTACAACAACTCCGAGATACTTCGATATGTGCTTAACTTTCTTCGTTTGTGAATCCCTATACGAGGTCAGTTCGTATGCGTATTCTTTGTTTCCGAACTGCCTATATTTTATGAAGCTCATGTAGGATGTAATTACATACTACAATTATTATACCTGTATTCCTCCTTACGGATACAGAAGTAAAAGGTTACTGTGTAGTGGGTAAGTTTGTAGGGAATTTAGGAAATTTCCTCACGACAAAGGATGAAT
>JAJYIA010000034.1 GCA_021796295.1 Microcaldota archaeon | reverse complement strand
AACAGGATGTAAACATGCATCCAACGAGGAAAAGAGACAAGGATCATGTCACTGTAGACGTCTTTGTTTGCACTATTGGGTTCTTGTTGCTCAAAGTTGTAGAGCACCTTGCGCAGAAAGAAAAAATCGACAGTTTTTGGGATGAGTTATCGACGGAAGCACGGGAAATAGGGCTAATTGAACTCCAAACCGATGGCGATAACGTTCAGTACCAGATGGTACCGAATACTAGAATTCAGCACGAAATCGTCGACAAGTTTGGGTTATCGAGGTATCTGACCGTTTCTTCTACATTACCTAAAACGAGTTCAGAAACATAGGGAACAACATTTCTGTAATTTTCGCCTTTTTTGAGAATGACACCGAAGCGCTAAAGGCAGCCTCAAACTCTGTAGCCATAGCCCCTACAAATTCAGGCTATTGGGAGATAAAAGCCAGCACATTAAGCTACATGGGAAGGCGCAGTGAACCCCTGTATACAACGCTGTTGCCCGTGCATTGCATAGCTGAACAGGCGCGATACCCTGAAGAATGCCGCAAGGAGCGACCCTCTCGCAGCTGTAAAGAGCATTGTCGCAGAGGTCAGGTCGCATATGCTTGGGGACTTACGCGACTCGGCGGCAAAGAGACAATCCTGATAATTCCAAAGGCTGCACCTGCAGATATCCGTATAGAAAGGGCCGTCCTTAGCAAGCGTGCAGCGTATCAGGTTGCATTAATGTACGATAGTTCATATAGCAGGATCCTATCTGCCTGCTTAGCGAGTGAGAAATTCGCATAAACAAGCGTGAAGTGCACACCGTTGTATGAAAACTCCGGGTTAGGATTGAATGCCCACTCTATAAGATATTGTAGATTGCTGCCTTCGAATTCTTGAATTTTAGGTAGCTGATGCAAAAGGAGGTAATCAGGTTTTATACGCTGCAAATAAGTAAAGTTTCCTGCACGCGCATTAAGGAAGGTGTAAAACGCCTCTATTCGCGTCACGTTATCTGCAAGATTTGTATCAGTGTATGTGGTTCTGTTCGCCCAGTACTGGATTGCAGTGCCATCACCGTCAAGGCTCAGGAATGTTGCATTATGTGGTGTATTCTGCTTAACCCAAAGCAACTGGCTGTGGAACTGGCTGCTTATGCCTGCATACTCCGGAGTTGTAAGAATTTGGTAAGCAGCAAAGAGCACCGTCAATGGAACTACGACTAGCAGAAGCCCAAGCAGAAGCTTCCGGCTTGTTGCACTCCCAAGCAGCCCAAACGAAGAGCCAGATAGGATTGCAATCTCCATGAATATAAGCGAATTGAACCTTGATAGCAAAATTGCAAGCGGTATGCCGAAAAGAAGCAACGATAACGCCGCAACATAAGCTCTTCTCTCGCTTCTTCCGTGCGTTGGGAATTGGAACCTGAGGATTGTTATGAAGAGTATGGCAAATGATCCCAGAAATCCCACAAAGATCCAGAAGGGATAGTATACTGTATTGTATAAGAGTGCAGTCTGATAAGCCAAAGGCTCCACCTGACCCAGCATCTGGACCAACTGGCTTGCCGTATAATTCAGCTGAGGCATGGTCAAGGGTCCAAGTCCTATGGTATTGTGCAGTTGTGTAAAGGCGATAAGCATCCAACCGGCTGCAATAATTGCTGCAAGAATCAGCGCAGAATTCCTGAAATATCTTGTATGTCCTTCAAGGAAGAGGGCAAGCACAGCAAAGCCGAATGCAGCATCAGCATAAAGGCCTCCATTCCAGAGCAGCGTACTGAAAAGCAGCGAGAGCAGAAGCATAGCTAGCATAAGGAGCCTGAGTCCTTTCTGCTCCCTTGGCGTTTCAATAAGGTGAAGGAGCACGAGAACCGAGAATACTAAAAGCACAGGTACGAACACATCGCCCTTCCATCTATTGAATGCCTCTGTAAAGATTCCCACCTGAGAAACAGCATAGAAGAGCATACCCAGCAGCCCGGCATATGTACTGCTGCTTATCCTTTTCGAAAAGAAATACACTGTAACCACGCCCAGAATCAGGAAGAGCGCCTTTATCAGGTACATTGTTCCGAATAAGCCCAAAAAGTGAAGCATGCGATATGGCAATACGGCAAGGTATATAATGCCCTGCTCCGCGAACACATATGGGTGCGTAGGGAAACTTGAAAGGGGATCAGGGCCTATAGTGTAATTGTTGTCTATAGTCTGCTTCATTATGAGCACAGCCGCCATGGTTTCAGAGTCTATAAACTTGCTTTTTAGAAGCGGTAGGGCACGCATGAAGAATGTCAGCAGCGTTATCAGGATGAATGCTGCAATGAACCTTCTCTCCAAACCAAGACACCTTCAATGACCTATAAGACTGCACCTGCAGATGTCGGTATAGATGGGGCCGTCCTTCGCAAGCATGCTTTTCTTGAGCACAAATGCATTGACATCCATTGTGCCGAATTCCATGCCTGAATATCTTTCGACGAGTTCGTGTATAAGCTCTTTTTCCGCATGCTTTATCCTAGCAAGCGTTATGTGCGGCGTATAATTTTCTTCGAAGGGATAGGCCGGCATGAGCCTTTTTACTGCTTCACCTGTAATCCTGTAAAGGCCTATGGCCTGCTCTTTCCCATCATCCATGTCTGCAAATACTACCCGCAGAGGCATTCCGAAAGCAGAGAGCCCCCTCACCCTTATTGTGAATGCTGCGGGTTTCTCAAGCGCCTCAAGCCCAACTGTCAATGACTTCGCATGCGCCTCACTTACCTCCCCCAGGAAATGCAGCGTTATATGATATGCTTCCCTCTTAACAAGAGTTACGCCGCTCATGCGAAACATTTCCGAAATTCTTTCCAGCCTTTTCTTTATCTCTTCGGAAAGCTCAATTGCTATAAAAAGCCTCATGCCTTTGCCACCCTCCCATCATCATGCATGAATTAAATTCGGAATAGCAGCATTAATATTGGTATTGTTATCCATATATTTAACTAATCGGTAAGTCTACGCTGTTATGGGGGTGGCATTATATGATCAACATCGCCGATTTCGAAAAGGTGGAGTTGCGCATAGGGAGGATAATAGAGGTGAATGATGTCGAGAATGCAAGGAAGCCGTTGTACAGGCTCGGCATAGACCTAGGCGAGCTCGGCAGCAGACAGATCGTTGCAGGCATAAAAGGCCAGTATGCGAAGGAGGAGCTCCTGGGCAAAAGTATTGTATGCATTGTAAACCTCGAGCCTAAAACCGTTGCAGGCATTGAGTCCCAGGGTATGCTCCTCGCCGCAGAAGATGATTCCAGGTTATCTTTGATAATACCCGAAAGGGATGTTGCAGCAGGCAGCATGGTCCACTAGGTGTAAAAATGCCTTCAGATAAGACAATCATAGCCATATGCGGGCTAGGAGGCAGCGGCAAAGACACAACAATACAGCTCCTCTTCGAGATGGTGAAAGGAGGCATGGTCCACATGCGCGATGTTGTCGAGGAAGAGATAAGGAAGAGAGGCATGCCAATTACAAACGAGAGCCTTCGCGAAGTGGCTACTTCGATGCGCAAAGAGCTCGGCTATGACATAATGGCAAAGAGGTCAATACCTCATGTAAAGAAGGCGCTTGAAAGGCACAGCCTTGTTATTATAAACTCGATAAAGGATATGGAGGAGACAGAGCTTTACGAGAAGGAGCTTAAGGAGAATATACTGCTGCTTGCGGTTTATGCAAGCCCGAGAACGCGCTTCGAAAGGCTCTCAAGGCGCGGCCTTAAGTGGGACATGAAGGATTACAAAAGCTTTGTATGGAGGGATATGAAGGAGCTGGGCTGGGGCCTCGGCAGCGCCATAAGCCTGGCAGACTATACAATAATAAACGAGGGAAGTATGAAAGACCTGAAGGAGAGCGTAAGCAGGTTCCTTGATTTTGTGAAGAATACATGGTTATCATATGCTGGCAAAGGAGAGGATACTGGATAGGCTTCTAACGATATACGGCCTCAGCAATTTCGAAAGGAGCGTGCTCATAGAGGCATCGCGCATAAAGAGGGGCAGAACAATAACATACGCAGAGCTTGCAGAGCGCATAGGCAGGACAGGCTCCCAACGCGCAGTAGGCAATGCACTTAACAAAAATCCTCTTCCTCTGCTGATTCCATGCCACCGCGTAGTAGGCAGCAGGGGCATGGGCGGATACGCGTTAGGCACAGCCCTTAAAAGATTTTTCTTATTTATAGAGTCTGTTCTATGACTATATCCACATCAATGCTGTTCTGGAGCCTTATAATTCCTGCAAAGAAGGAATCCCGCGCTGCTGTTGGCCTGAAGCCCCACATCCTTTTTAAGCTCTATGTTGCCTTTGCATGGGCAAAGCCCAGGGCTCAGAAAGATGCCTGTACAATTGCGGCATACTGGTCCTTCATAAGCCTTTCTGAGCCCTGCCCCTGCCTCCTAAGGATAGATCTTCCCACCGATGTAAGCGAGAGCGGCTTATACCCCTCCCCCTTTTCCATAAAATCAAGCATGCCATACTTCTTGAGCTTCTTGAGCGTATACCATACGCCGCTTGCCGAGAGGCTGTACCTCTCCGATATGAAATCTACGAAGAGCGTTGCCGTAGGTATCTGGTCAAGCCCTATCTCCCTGAGCAGGATAAGCTCCTTCTCAGTAAAGTATTCCTGATAAGCGAAAGCATCTCTACTACTAATTCTTGCCACTTGCATACGAGCACCACAGAGAAAGAGATTATTTTTTTATGCCTTTATGCGAGCGGCAGCCAAAAAATTATTGCCTATGCACTTCATGGCTGAGCCTGTGCCTACGGGTGTCATGCGCATTGCAACTGCATACCCTCCATAGGCAAATGCCATATTCAACACATCTACAGTCAAAAGTTTATGCCACTCAATACTTATTACTAAAGTCCTTGATTAAAGTATTGAACAATTGATATTTAAACCTTTTCTACAAATCCTTAGTGTGGTGTAAATGTATGTCTATTCTATAGGCATCGCGCGCATGCTCATTCTTCTGGCGCTCGCCCTCGCATACGCCATATTCGATGTCTTCAACAAGCGAAACGTGCCAAACAAGTTCGTGTACTTCAGCGTAGTTATAGGCATAATAGCCACGCTTGCATATTATCCAGATGTTTACATAATGGGCGTAAGCGCACTTATAGCCGCAATAATAGGCTCACTAGGCTACATCATCTACAGGAAAGGCATACTTGGTGCAGGCGACGTCTTTGAATTCATACTCATAAGCCTGTTCATACCCCTCCAGCCCATGCCCCTGCTTGTAAACATGCCGCAGTTCTACCTGCCATTCATACTCTCTGTATTTGTTGTGACCGGGTATGTCTCATTTATTTCCATTGCCTTCTATTACCTCCTCTTTGTAAGGAATCCCGAGATGGAGAGGCGCATGGAAGGCGGCAGAAAGTCGGCAATAATAAGCTCGGCATTCCTCACCATGTATGTGCTGCTGATATACGTCATGGGCAGGATAAACGGCTTTTCCTCATCCGCTGTTCTTCTCATAGCGCTTGTGGCCATACCTTCTTCCATAGTATTGGCGTACGAGAAGCTCATAAATGCAAGGATGGTTGCAATGATAATCCCTGGCAAGCTTGAGGACGGAGACATGATAGCCGTAAACATGATGAACAGGGAAGAGTCTAATTACTTCACAAAGCATTACAAGGGCTTCGGCAGGCTGGCTACGCATGCGCTGGTAAAGGATATGAAGCATGAGAAGAAAAAGCTGCCGGTATACAGAAATGCCCCGCCGTTGGCATTATTCATGTTTGCAGGAGTAATACTGGCATTGCTCTTCGGCAACGTGTTGCTTTTCTTCCTACTGTAAAGCCCAAAAAGAGCCTATAGTTAAGACTTTATATCTTATCTGTAGAAGTAAATCTGATAAGATGCTAGGCATTATACTCGCAGGCGGCAACGGCACAAGGCTTATGCCCCTCACACAGGTCACAAACAAGCACCTGCTCCCCATATACAATAAGCCCATGATCTTCTATCCTATAGAACTGCTTAAGGATATGGGGCTGCAGAATATAATATTGACCACAGGGAAGGAATTCGGAGGTGATTTTACCGACCTTCTGGGAGACGGCAGCAGATTCGGCGTAAAGTTCACGTATAAGGTGCAGGAAGGGGCTTTGGGCATAGCGCACGCTCTCTCTCTAACAGAGGATATAGTAAACAATGAGAGCATGTTAGTTATACTTGGGGATAACATTTTCCTCTTCGACAAAGACGAGAGGGCAAGGATTAAGGAAGTAGTCAAGTCTTTCACAAAAAACCCCAACGGCGCAGTAATCTTCCTAAAAGAGGTCGAAGATGCAAACAGATTCGGAGTTGCTGAGTTGGGGGATAACAACACAATAAAAAATATAGAAGAAAAACCGCAGGAGCCTAAATCAAAGCTGGCTGTGACAGGTCTATATCTATACGACAATACCGTATTTAAAAAGATCAGGGGGCTAAAGCCGTCTAAGAGGGGAGAGCTTGAGATAACCGGGGTGAATAACGCTTATATAAAAGAAGGAAGCCTCAGATACCACATAATAAAAGGGGAATGGGCCGATGCAGGCACATTCGATTCCCTCCACAGGGCAAATATACTCGCAAGGAAGAATGCCGAAGAAACGCCGGTACCCGGTGCATAAATGTTCAAATTTATCAAAACTGAGATACCTGATGTTATAATAATAGAGTCCGAAAGGTTTACTGACAGCAGGGGGTACTTTACAGAGTGCTTCCGTGCTCCGATATTCAATAGCAACGGCCTGCCATCACACTTTGAACAGGATAATTATTCAAAATCCAGAAAAGGCGTCATAAGGGGTCTTCATTACCAGCTAAATCCAATGGCCCAGGGCAAATTGATAAACGTCATACGCGGCAGGGCATTCGATGTTGCAGTGGATATACGCAAAGGCTCGCCGTATTTTGGAAAATGGGTAAGCGTAGAATTATCCGAAGAGAATAATAAAAGCATATGGATGCCTGCAGGCTTCGCACACGGAGTGGCTTCTCTCGAGGACGAAACTACGCTCCACTATAAAACAACTGCAATATACTCCAGCGAGTATGAGCGCGGGATTCGCTGGGACGATCCCAGGTTAAATATACGCTGGCCGAAGTTTGGCAAGCCCATACTCTCAGATAAAGATGCAAAATACCCGAAACTTGAGGATTCAGAGATAAACTTCGAATATGGTGCCAATAAACAGTAAGACATTTGTATCAGAATACCATTATGTATCAAAAGAAATGAACCCAAACCACAGGTGAAAAAATGAAGAAAATCGTTATAACCGGCGCATCTGGTTTTATCGGCAGTGAGCTTATAGAAAAATTAAAGGATTTCGAAGTGCACTCTATAGAGCGTTATGTAACCGGAAGGTATGCCGTAAAAGGCATGGATTCTCTGGGTGATATCCAAATTATAAAACACTACGCAAGCCTGACCGACTATCCTGCTATAAGGAACATAATTCACGAGGTAAAGCCTGAGTATGTAATTCATCTTGCAGCTATAAGCGCAGTAAGCTTCAGCTATGACCACTTCATAGAGGTAGGCGAGGTTAATTATCTGGGAACAATAAACCTTGCTGAGGCGTGCTACAGGGAAGTGCCGTATTTCAAGCAGTTTATATTTGCCGGTACTTCCGAAGAGTATGGGATGACGTTAGACAATCCAGACAATGCGCTTAACGAGGACTCAAAACTGATGCCTAATTCCCCTTATGCCGTAGCGAAAGCAGCAGGTGATTACTACCTAAAGTATATGGGCCTTGCGTATAATTTTCCATATACTATTCTCAGGGCTTTTAATACATATGGCAGAAAATCAAACAGGCATTTCTTTATAGAACGCACAATAACCCAAATGCTTGAAAATGGGAATAGCGATGTATATCTGGGAGAACCTACTGCTGTAAGAGACTGGCTATACGTAGAAGATCAGGTCAACGGCTACGCCAAGGCCCTCGGAAATGAGAGGGCGATAGGGCAGACCATCCAGTTATGTACTGGAAAAGGGTACACTACCAAGGAAACAGCGGATCTAATCGCTGGAAAAACAGGCTTCAGCGGAAAAATACACTGGAACTCAATTCCACAGAGGCCGCTTGACGCTAAGGTATTGATTGGAGACAATTCAAGGGCAAAGGAAATATTGGGCTGGGAGCCCCGTACAAATCTTAACGACGGTTTGGACAGGACCATAGCCTATTATAAAAGCATAAAAAAATAAGGGAATACGATGGCCTATTCACGCACCTGCTCTCCTGATTCAGATGCGAAATTAGGTATATTAATGTTGCCTACAGCTTAGGATATGGTAGATTGGCGATGCCCATGGAAACAAAGGAACCGCGTGTGGTTATAGTAGTTCCAAATTACAACGGTGCAACTAATTTTTACAATTCAAGGCCTATCCTATGGCACCTTCTAAACTCACTCAAAGGAACTAACTACAAAAATTATAAACTCGTGCTTTCCGACGACTCTTCTCCTGATGAAAGCATACGTTATGTAAAATCCAAATTCTCCGGCACTGAGATGGTGATAAACAGGCCTAACGGCGGCTATACCATAAACGCAAATAAAGGGATAAAATATGCTATAAGAAAATACGACCCAGTTTATATAGTACTCTTAAATAGTGACATAATCATAAAAGACCGGAGCTGGCTTAAAAAAATGGTGCAGGCCGCAGAGGATGAACCCACATCAGGGGTAATAGGATGCAAGATACTCTATCCTGACGGTAGATTACAATCCGCAGGCACAACCAGCGTGGGAATTATAACAAGAAGCCGCGGATGGAATACAAACGATGCAGACAAATACAACGAAATCGAAGAGGTCAAGGCCGTTGCAGGCGCTGTCTTCATGATAAGGAAAAAAGCCATTGAAAAAATAGGGCTGCTTGATGAAAATTTCTTCATGGGAAGCGATGATTTGGAGTATTGCCTAAGGGCAGATAAAGCACACTTGAAAGTAATCTATGCGGGGAACACTAGCGCAATACACCTGGAAGGATATACGGCAAAAGCTGTTTCCTCCAAAAAGGGCAAAGATTACTGGTTCCCTATCTTTCAGACAAATAACATGTATCTTGCATTCAAACACCTAAGCAAAGTCAAGGTCATAGGCACGATCTTCATCATACTTCTTAGTTCAGTGATAGGGATTAGCAACAGAAAAATGTCCCTGCAAAGCATCAGATTCAAAGATCGCGTGTTATGGCGGTTTTATGTTTCCCTGAAGTCAATTTTTGTAGGGTACAATTTATACAAGGGCAGGATTACACGCAAACAAGCGTATGGGTTATAAAATGCGTGTGGCTCTGCTAACTACTTACGGAAGCGTGGGAGGTTACTATCATTATATGAAAGCCATGTATGAACTGATGAAAGAGAACAACTATGGCATAAGAGTCGCTAACGTAGCAAGAAAGAATCTCCCTTTTCTAGGTCCGGGTCTGACAGTGCCCCTCACCACCCTGCTGACAAATTTTAACGAATACGATATAGTGCATAATCTCGGCGCATACCCCTTTTATCCGTTAATAAGCAGAAGAGCGCTGAATGTAACCACCGCGCAAGAGTTTCAGACCTTGTTATATCCAAACCTAAATAAAATACAAAACCGCACCATTAAGGACATCTTATGGTACCACCTTGTCGTAAAGCCGGGAATCGATGCAATATTTAATTCAGATTACGTCTTTGCAAATTCGATGCAGACAAAATCCGAAGCTATTAAATTAGGCATTCCAAGATCTAAAATTTTTCTTACCACCCATGGAATCGATGATTGTTTCCTAAAACCACCCAAGGCAT
>JAJYIA010000033.1 GCA_021796295.1 Microcaldota archaeon | reverse complement strand
ACAGAGCTAGGGCAGGACTTGTCCGAAGTCACGCTCGGGGAGATAATGTAAGACTCCAACATGGAGCAGTTGTCGAGGAACTGAGAACATACCCTGCAAGTGCAGGGGAAGCCCACACGCTTTAGCGATGGGAGGATGTCACATATTCTTTATACCCATGTTTTATCATGGTATCGATGGCTGATGTCATAAATGCGCTGAAGAAAACGGTAGACCCTGAAATAGGCATAAACGTGGTCGACCTGGGCTTGCTTTATGACATACATATAGAAAACGGCAGGGATATAGACATAAAGATGACAATGACAAGCCCTATGTGCCCTGTAACCAGCATAATACTTGCAGATGTGCAGATGAGGCTGGAGGCAATTAAGGGCATAGGCAAGGTAAACATAGACCTTGTATGGGACCCGGCCTGGACTCCTGAGATGATAACAGAAGAGGCGAGGCTGGGCATGCAGTATTAAGATTATCTCTTGAATATCTCGGCTGCTGTGAACCATATCTTTATCTCTCGCTCTGCACCCTCTGGGCTGTCAGAAACATGGATTATATTGCGCACAGGCCTTTTTTCAAGGTCTGCAAGGGCGTAGCTGTCAGTTGAGTATGAGCCCCGGATCGTAGAAGGGTCGGCCTTCTTGGGCTCTGTAGACCCGGCCAGCTTCCTTGCAGTCTCGTTTGCTGCATTGCCCTCGAGTATGAACGCGAAGACTGGGCCGCGCATGAATTCACTTATAAGAAGCGACCTCACCTTCATGCCTATCTCCCGCTCGGATTCCTTCGTCTCGATGCCTTTCTCCATGTATGACTGCTTGGACTTTTTGCCCACACTTAGGAGCCACGGCTCGTCTTCGGCATAGTGCCGGCCTGTCTTCTCCTCGTCAGGCAGAAGCATCTTAGCTCCGACAACCTTCAGCCCTGCAGCCTCGAACCTCGAAACAACATTCCCTATAAGGCTGCGTTCCACACCGTCAGGCTTCACAATGACCAATGCCCTTTCCATGAAATCACATAATATGCGAATTTATAAAGATAGCTTAGTATAAGATATATTTAAAGCTTATTCAATGGCTGATTGTTATGATAAGACAGCCTATCATCGTTGTAATGGGACATGTGGACCACGGGAAGACCGCTCTTCTTGACAAAATCAGGAATACGACCATAGCCAACAAGGAAGCGGGAGGCATAACGCAGCATATAGGCGCAAGCGAGGTGCCGCTTGAAGTCATTGAAAGGATCTGCGGACACCTTCTCAAGAAATCCAACGCGAAGATTACAATACCAGGGCTTCTCTTTATTGATACGCCGGGGCATGAGGCGTTTACCAACCTGAGGAGAAGGGGAGGCTCTGTCGCTGACATGGCAATACTCGTAGTTGATATTTCAAAGAACTTTGAGCCGCAGACATATGAAGCCCTGGAGATATTGAAGGAATACAAAACGCCTTTCATCCTTGCAGCAAACAAGATAGACTTAATTACAGGCTGGAGAAATACGGATTCAACGAGCTTTACAGAGGCCATAGGAAGGCAGCAGAGGCATGCGGCAGATGAGCTGGATGCAAAAATATATTCGATAATAGGCAGGCTAAGCGAGGCGGGCTTCTCAGCTGAAAGGTTTGACAGGGTGAAGGATTTCAAAAGGGACGTGGTTGTGGTGCCTGTAAGTGCGAAGACAGGAGAGGGCATAGCAGAGCTCCTCATGTACACCACAGGCCTGTCGCAGAGGTTTCTGGAAGAAAGGCTCATGATAGAAGTCAACGGTGCAGGCATAGGCAGCATAATAGAAAGGAAAGAGGAGAAGGGGCTTGGTTCAACTGTCGACGTAATACTCTACAACGGCACTCTCAGGGTCAATGACACAGTGGCATTCGCAGTGCCTAACGGTATAGGCAGAGCCAGGATTAAGGCCCTGCTGAAGCCGAAGGCATTGCAGGAGATGCACGAATCCTCGGGAAGATTCTATTACGTAGAGAACGTGAGCGCAGCCGCAGGCATCAAGATAAGCGGGAACGGTCTTGAAGATGCGCTCTCGGGATCACTGCTTATATCAACGGACCTGCCCGACTATGAGAATGAGATAAAGTCAGAAATCAGAGAGGTATTCACGGCAGACAAGGAAGGCGTGATACTCAAGGCAGATACTATAGGCAGCATAGAGGCTCTCTCAAGGCTTCTAGGCAGCGCTGGAGTAAAGATCAGCAAAAAGGACCTTGGCAGTGTTACAAAGAGGGATGTGCTTGATGCGTTCTCAAGAAAGGCAACAGATCCTTATGGCGCAGTAGTGCTTGCATTTAACGTAAAGGTGGAGGAGGAAGCCGCTGCGGAGGCCTACGCAGCAGGCATAAGCATATTGTCAAGCGATATAATATACAGGATAATTGATGACTACAAGGAGTGGGAGGGAAATGAAAAAAAGAGGGAAAATGAGCTTGTCGAAAGGAGTATTGTCTTCCCTGGAAGGATAAAAACACTTCCTAATTATTGCTTCAGGATCTCACATCCGGCGATATTCGGGGTGGAGGTATCTAGGGGCAGGATAAGGCCGCAGGTGCAGCTTATGAACAGGCATGGCGAGATTATAGGCAGGATAAAGGAGATACAGGACAATGGCATAAGCATGCAGGAAGCAAAGAAAGGGGCAAACATTGCAATATCCATTGAAGAGGTCACTTTCGGCAGGCAGGTTCGTGAGAATGAGGATTTATATGTATTTCTGAATGACGATGAGGTAAGAGTACTCAGATACAAATTCGCCGACATGCTGAGCGATGAGGAAGAGGACCTGCTGGAGGAAACAGTAGCCGTCAAGGAGGCAGCGGCAAGAAAATGATTTCAGAACCGCCTCAGGTTGTCAAAATCGCGTGCAATATCTTCCCGCGTGACACGCGGCGGCATCGGCTCATCACGGAGAATCAGGACTGGCTTTTCAACAGGGGAATTGACTATTCTAAGTATGCTGCCTGAGGGTATGAGATCCTCTGCCGCGCCGACTTTTGGGAATATAACATGAAGCACTGCGCCTTTGGGCCTGTCCATGCTGCCCACTCTTCTGATCACAGTCTGGCTTGGAAGCCACATGCGCGCATCGGTGGCTTTCTTTCCTAGTGCAATATCAGCAAATGCCTTATATATGGCCTCTGCGACGACAGGCATGCCAAAACTCTTTACTAGGCGTACTGTCTCCTCGGCCATAATCTCTGGGCCTGTCAGAGTCTCGAATATTTTAGAGCTGTCTTTCAGGTTCTCCGCTGTATTGAATTTCGTGAGAAGGGCCATAAAGTAGGCAGGCACCAGCTTCTGCCCAAGCTTCCCTGACAATTCGAATACCTTGACACCCATAAGCGTCTTTGGCCTGTGGGTGGAATGGATGGTCCTGAAGTATGTATACCTGCCCTCATTCGTAAAGGTAGTATCGAGAAAGGCAATGAAATCTGAGAGTCTGTTAAATTTCGCAACGGCCCCGCCTTTTTCTTCAAGGATGTATTTTAGGGCTTCTGTGGCGCCTGGGTTGCCTCCATTCTTGTATTCAAATTCCAAAACCTTTTCGCTGAAGCGCGTATCATAATTTAGTATTGGGGGTTTCTCATTCCTTTGCTTAAACATAGAATCACTTTTTATTGCAGATATCTAATGCCGCAGCCTATTCTTGCCGAAATTCTCGAATTTGCCGAGCAATGTGCCGTAATTATACTTCATTATTCCGGGATTTGTGAAATAGCCGGCAGGAATGCTGCATACTGCGTTTTTGAGAAGCGCAGAATAGTATGTATTCAGGCACTTCGTAGACATGGTAATGCATCTTTCCATCTACATTGCTTCTTGGAATGCCATCTGCATAATGGACTACCATCTGCATAATGGACTACCATCTCAGCCATGTTCACCGCCATCTCATACATATACACGCGGTTTTTCATATATAAAGTTTTGCAATGGGTGGGGGTTGACTTATGTCCCACACCCCAATGGGGGCCTTCGGCTATGAACTATGCATTTTCAGATTGGCATACTTGAAAGATACGAAGCCGAAAAGCAGAAGCAGTACGCCCACTATGATCATGTCAGGAGAATCGAAAAGCCCGCGCCTGACAAAGTTTGCTCCAGCAGGATTTATTTTCTGTCCTGATCCGCTTACGTTGAGGCTGTAGGTAAAATGCTGCCTTAGAGTTAGCACGCTGTGTGTAGAATATACTGCAGTTACAACTCCTATGACCATTATGATTATACTGGCCATGCTTGCGAAATCCCACGTTCTGCCTGCATTCTTATTGTGTTCCATAAGATTACCTATGAATATCATTCGGTCCTCAGGGCCCTTATCGGGTCAATCCTTGAGGCCTTCCATGCTGGGTAAAGGCTTGAGATTACGCTTACGATTACAGCAAGCAGCACAGCTGAGCCTATCACTGCTAGGTTTATGCTGGGTTTGTAGGAAGACCCAGGCGAAGAGCCACTGGATGTGGATGTCGTGACGTGTGCATTGCCTCCTTGGCCGAAAACAGCCTTGTCTCCGTCTGGCGTAGCCGAAACAGGGCTGCCGCCTAAGCCGCTAACGACCGGCATGTTAGCGCCTGTGCCATGCCTTGCGGGAGGTATTGCTCTAATGTTTCCTGCACTTGATAGTATGCCAGGAAGTATATACGATGCGCCTGCACCGAGGGCAGATCCCAGCATGCCCCCTATAAGGCCTATTATCACAGCCTCAGACAGGAAGAGCAGCATTATATCGCTCTGCCTGAAGCCTATTGACTTGAGTATGCCTATCTCGTGTATGCGCTCATTGACAGAAACCATCATTATGCTGAGTATGCTTATGCCTGCAACAAGCAGGGAGATGCTGGCTATGCCTGCAAGGAGAAGGCTTATTGAGCCTATGACTGAGGAAACTGTGCTTGTAAGCTGCTGCACTGATATGACCGTTGCCTTTTTGTTGTAGACATCTGACAGAAGTGTGTCAAGAGACGACACTGTGCTTGTATTTGTGGCCTTTACAACAAGAAGATTATACGAATACCTGTTTAGAAGGCTCTCGGCCTCTTGTAGCGGAACGAATACCGAGCCGTCAGGCGATACGAAGAATGATGAGCCATAGGCATTGAGTATGCCTATAGGAACTAGAGTTGCGCTTTTTGTTCCGCTCCTTTGGAATATCTTCAGGTATATGGGCTCATCTGGAGTGATTGAGGGCACAGTCTGGCCCGTATTTGGAAATGCAACATCATAACCCACAAGGGCAGCAGGACCTCCAGTGCCGTTATAGGTAGTGCCCGCATAGAGGCTCAGACCTCCTATTGTATTTGAAATGCTTGAATTGTCTATGCCGTAGACAGTAACGCTCTCATTCTGCCCTGAAACCATCATGCTTGCGCTAAACTTAAGCATAGGCACTATGCTGCTTACATTCGGGAATGAGGATATCTCTGCAACGTCCTCTCCTGTGAATATTGTGCCTGGTGCTGCAGGCATAACAAAAAGCGTGGTAGGGCCTATCTTAGAAAGCTCAGCTGAGATGCTGTTCGATATGCCGGATGTGAGAGAAATGAGCGCTACAATGGCAGTGACGCCTATCATCACACACAGTACAGTAAGCCCTGTTCTTACCTTCCTTTCAGACATTCCCTTTAGCCCTAGAAAAATGGTATCTTTTGGGTTCATCTATTGCGCACCCTGCCTTTCCTCTTCCTGTAAATGTATATGCCTATGCCCGAGGCGACGACTGTTATGAGCAGAGGCAAGAATGCGCCTTGGCCTGTGCCGCTGCCAGAGGCGCCTTGGCTTCTGCGTTCCGGCCCGCTGACGCTTATCAGAGCGCCTGCCGGGCTTCCTGAACCTATCTCTACCTGGAAGTCCATGGTTTCGTTTATGCGCTGATGGAGGTTGTTTGAGTATGAAACCACCACAGGTATTATATATGTACCTGGCTTTGCGCTTGAAGAGATCCTGAAGCTTACAGTAAATGCAGTTGGGCTGTCAGGCGCTATATCGCCTATGAATGTTGTATTTGAGCCCAGGTCATCAATGCCGCTGGGGGGATATGTAGTAACTGTGGCAGCAGAGGCTGTGCTTGTGCCTAGGTTGTTGAGCGTAGAGGTCAGCGAGAAGATGCCTCCTGTGCTCGGCGAAGAGGGCAGTATGGTTGTGCTTACCTGAGTCAGATTGATGTAGCCCGGGGTAAGGAAGCTGAGCACCCTTGCGTTGTCTTCTGACTGGCCGTCGTACGCAAGCTGCACGTCAAGGCTTGCAACAGCGCCGCCTGATGCGCTTGAAGAAGATACATAAAGCTTTGCAGGTATATGCACGCTTGAGCCAGGGCCTATACTACCGAAGTTGGCATAGCCCTCAGAGCCTATTAGGGTAAGCGGAGACTGTGGCTCAAGTATGGCAGAGAGGTTGTTTATGATGCTTGCACCGTTGTTGGTTATTGTAATGTTTACCTTGTTGACGCTGCCAGATACCAGCTCTGACGCTGATGTGGATACAGAAACGGAACTCTGCAGCGCTGAGATGGCATACATTGAGATGTCGCTGGATATAGAGGTATTATAGCCGTACGGGCTTATATAATGAGGATTCAGGCTCAAGCTCAGCGACTGGCCTGAGCTGCTGGGCGAAACATAAAGCCGGAGCGTTATGTTCTCGGTAGCCCCTGGTGCAAGTGAATTTATGGTTTCAGGTGCATTCTCAAGGCTCAGGGACGAAGACGACGTTACAGCAGTTGCAACATCGTATGCATAGCCTGTGCCGCTGTTCTTCACCTCCAGGGTGACATTGTTGACCTCTCCTGCAATAAGGGAGCGGCTCTTTGGTATGAAAGACAATGAGGGTGAGCCGCGCATTGGTATGCCTATGGTAAGGATCTGCTCGTTGCGGGCTGTGTTTACAGTATAGTTGGTAATGTTATAATAGAGATAAAGGTAATAGCTGCTCGTTGTGTTTAACCCTACAGAGACATTGTTAGCTATATCCAGATGGAAGACCATATTGAATATTTCTGAGGGTGTGAGCTGCTGTAGATAATATGCAGGATACGCTGAAGAGCCGTTGAAGTTCGAATAGCTGTCAGTGACTTCAAGCACACCCTCTATATTTGCAAGGTTGCACGTTGTGCCGTAGCTCTGCATTGTGACAGTCAGGGGCACATCGCTGCCTCCGGGACCTGCCGCTATAGGGCCCGTAGAGTTGCCCCACGTCACTCCAAGCACCTTGAACCCTGTGGCCGAGGCGCTGCATGATGCCCATGAGAGCCCAAGCTGAAGCAGGCCCAGGAAAACCACAAACACAATCTTTGTTTTCAATTCCATCGTTTACACCTTATTGCGCTTTGCATACCTTGCCTCCCTCTCTATAAGACCGTCCTTTATGTGTACGCTCCTGTCCGAGAGCGCAGTCAGATCAGGGTCGTGCGTTGCCATAAGTATCGTCGTGTTGTTTTCCTTGCTTATCCTTGCAAGAAGCCCCAGCACTTCCACTGAAGTCTTTGAATCGAGATTTCCAGTAGGCTCGTCAGCAAGAAGTATTGAGGGCCTGTTTACAAGCGCACGCACAATGGCCACCCTCTGCTGCTCTCCGCCGCTGAGCTCTGTTGGCTTTTTCTGCATCTTGTCTCCCAGGCCTACCTCTCCCAAAAGCCTTTTTGCAAAATCGAGGTTTTTCGGGTCGTTCCTGTTGCCCACTATTAGGGGAAGGATCACATTCTCAAGCGCGCTGAGGTAAGGGACAAGGTTATATGACTGGAAGACAAAGCCTATCTTCTCATTCCTTAGCTTGGAGAGCTGGCTGTCATTCAGCGCAGAGACATCTGTGCCCTCTATAAGTATTCTGCCGCTTGTGGGGCTGTCGAGAGTGCCGAAAAGGTCAAGAAGCGTGGTCTTGCCGCTTCCTGATGCACCTAGAAGCGTGACGAACTCGCCTCGGCCTATGATAAGGGATATGGACTTTATTGCAGTATACTCAATGCCCTTTGAGCGGTATACCTTGCTTATACGATCTGCGCGTATCAGCGGCGTCTTGATTTCGCTTTTCATAGCATCACAGTATTATGTAGAAGTAACGTTTGTAATGGCTATGCCGCTGCTTGTAAGAACGACCACGTTATATGTGCCGCTGGGCAATGCCTCGGCAAAGCCGTTTGCAATGAGCGTGCCGTTGTACGAGAATTCAGCACTTGAACCTGGCTGAAGGGTATATCCAGGTGAACCTGATGGCTTTTGGGTGCCGGCAATTGCAGGCTGAAATATGAACGGGGCGAGGGTGCCGTTGCCCTCTACGACAAAGGCCGCAGATGGGGGAAGCCCTGCAGGAATGGCTATTCCGGGGGTGCACCGGTCCATGTGTGATATGACTACCTGGTTCACAGCGTTTGCGGTCTTTATTATAATCACGCCTGCAGCAAGGTTTCCTTTGTTGCATATCTCGGATGTATTAATAATTATGCTCGGACCTGTCTGGTTGTATTGTACAATTTTGCCCGGAGCCATAGGCATGGGGCTTGCTGTCACTGTGTAATTCTGCATTTCGTACGGGCTAGTTCTCTTAAGCATTATCCATTTTACAGTTAGACTTGTGTTGCCGGAATTATACATGTTTATTGCAAAGAGCGTCTGATTGCCATGCAGCATAAGAGCAGTATGCATCACATTTAAATCGGCAGGCTTAACGAAAAGGCCGCGCTCCCTGAATTTGACCGGGTATTTTCTGAACATTATCGAATAACCAGGGCCATACGTGATATGTCCGAGTATCGCAGAGCGCTGGTTGAAAACTGGGCTCGTGACTGCTCCGACGCGCAGCGAGGGCACCATTACAAAGAGCGTTGAGTCGTGCAGGTATGCAGGCATAACCACAGGGGTGAAATCAAGAAGCAAGGCTGATGAGGAATTAAGCCTTATGCCGCCGTTTATCTTTGCTGTAATATTCTTGTCTGTAACGGCTACAGGATACGTGACATTGCCAATGATTATGCTTGCAGAGGTTATATTGAACCTTACAGAATCCGCAACAGAACCAGGCCTTATTTCAACCTCGCCTATGATCTGACTTGCATTTATGATGCCCATCAGGTCTATTCTGCCGCTGGCATTTGCAGATATCCACTGTGAGCTGATGCCGTTGTGGATATGCACGCTCAATGAGGAATAGTTTATGTACAGGGCCTGAGTTCCAAGAGGCACCTGCGGAGGATCCGTAAGGCTTATAGGTATATAGACTGCGCCGGTACTTTGCAGGTAGATATATGACACTATGCCTATCACTGTAATTATTGCAGTGACTGAGAGCGCTATCCTATAGCCATGCGGCATTAGATCCTTAGCAGTTTTTCTGACGGGTGCTGGCAATCCGTGCTTATACGATGGATTAATCTCATAGTACTTCCATTTCTTTGTCTGCGAGCTGTCCTTAAGCACTATAAAGCCTGACTCCTCCAGGTCGTGGAGGTGCTTGCTAACAGTCGAGGGGGCAAGTTTCAGCTCTTCGCTAATGCTGCTTAGGTTGTTCGTGCCATGTGAGATTAGTCTAAGGATATGGTCTTTTGTTGTGCCGTGGCTGCTCATGCAAAACACATTCAATATACTATACCACATATATATTTTTAATTCCATGCCATACATTTCGCTTTTTATTTCGCTTTACAAAAGTTATTTTGGCAGCAAAGAATTACATTGTTGGATATCGCAAAACAAAGGGGTTATAGCTAATTAGATAAATATTTGAACATTTTAGGCATAAAAGAACTGTGATTGAATACCTTGGCAATATGGTATTTTGCAGATGGCAATGACGGCAGAAGTCTATTCGATAATTCTTTTCGGGCAGGTTTCCAACATTGTTCCACGGGATTAAGGTCTGGTGAATATTTTGAAAAGTACTCAATTCTGAATGTTTTCCTGTGATCTTTCAGGAATCTATCAACGATTTTACCATGGTGGCACGGTCCATTATCTACAAGAAGAAACACTCTGCCCCAACGTTTGAGTAATTTGTTCAAAAATTTAACAAATATTTTCTGATTCTTTCTCTTTGCGACAAGAAAGCGCCTAACGGCGCAAATCGTCAACTAAACGAGAGCCGTATTTGGCCTACGTAACTTGATAGTAGAAGAC
>JAJYIA010000032.1 GCA_021796295.1 Microcaldota archaeon | reverse complement strand
GCTTTTCAGCACGTATGCTATCTTTTTCCACTGTTTTTTTACAAGCAGCAAAGCCAGATCATGCTCTATCTTGTCGGGATCGCTCTCGCGGCTAAGGCCTATTCTGTGCGACAGCTTTATCACCCACGTATCTACAGGTATTCCTTCAACTATGCCGAAGGCGTTTATGAGTATGGTGTTTGCGGTCTTCCTGCCTATGCCGGGCAATTCAACAAGGTCTTCCATGCGCCTTGGCACTGAGCCGCTGAACCTCCCGTTTATTATCTTGCATGCGCCTATTATATTCTTTGCCTTGTTGCCCGCAAAGCTTACCCTGCCGATGTACTTAAGCAGGTCCTCTGGCCTGGCCTTTGCATAATCCGCCGCATTCTTGTATTTCATGAAGAGCTCTGGCGTAGCTGCATTGACAACCTCGTCATGGGTCTGTGCGGAGAGTATGGCTGCAACAAGCAGCTCGAGCGGCGTAGTGAAGTCAAGGTAGTACTTCGCATCAGGATAGCTTTCCAGAAGTGTCTTTATAGCGGCCTTTGCATCATCTTCTTTGAGGAGAGTGAAGGCCATGCCACTACCTCTTGTAGCCTATATCCCTGAGGAACTTCCTCCTTGCGCTCTTCTCCTCTGCGCCTTCAACGCCTTTTGAGGTAGAACCGTCTACCACCCCCACAACAGATCTGCCGGATTCTGTCTTGGCAACAAGCACCTCGACAGGGTTTGCTGTTGCGCAGTAGATCCTTGTAACCTCATTCACCGCCTTTATGCCCTGGAGAACATTTATTGGATAAGCATCGCTGAAGAGTATGATGAAGGTATGGCCTGCCGATATCTTAAGCATGTTTTTCTCGGCAAGCCTGATAAGCGCTTCGTCATTGCCCTCGCTTCTGACGAGGCATGGGCCGCTGGCCTCGGCGAATGCGACGCCGAACTTCACAGAAGGCACGGCATTTACCATTGCTTCGTACAGGTCCTCTGCAGTCTTTATGAAGCCGGCATGGCCCAGGATCACATTCTGCTCAGGGCCCTTTTCCACGCTTATGCCTTCAATATCCATAAACATACCTTAACATCTATGGACGTTGGTAATTTTAGCCCTTTCGCAACTACGGAACAAGCCTGTTCCTGTCCCTTGGGAAGAGTGAGCACTCGCGCACATTCTCCATGCCCGTTATCCTCATGGTGAAGCGCTCAAGCCCTATTGACCAGCCTGCATGCGGCGGCGCGCCCTGCCTGAATGCATTAATGTAGAATTCGAATGCGGCAGGAGACAATCCCCTTTTTGTAAGCGCCTCTTCGAGAAGCTTGGCCTTGTGTATACGCTGCGCACCGCTTGCTATCTCTATGCCCTTGTATATGAAATCATAGCTGTTTGAGAGCTCGGGATCCCTCTCGCTGGGCATGCTGTAGAAGGCGCGCACCTTTGTAGGATATTCCTTTATTATAACCATGTCGCCGTATATCGATGCCAGCTTAATCTCGTCCTCGCGGCTGAGGTCATCGCCGTGCTCTGTTTTGCTTCCGTACTCGTTGAGCTTTTTAAGCGCATCGGAATAGGTTACCACAACGGCTCTGCCTTCCTTCAGACTTGCGTGAAGCGTTTCAAGGTCTTTTTTGTTTGAGTTCGCTACTGCGCTTACCATGCCAGAAACAACGTCTCCGAGAAGCTTGATTGCATCGTTATGGTCTGCGAAGCCCATCTCTATGTCCATCTGCGTTATCTCGTTGAGGTGCGTAGTTGTGTTTGACTTCTCGGCCCTGAAGACAGGCGCAATCATAAGAACGCGGTCAAGACCTCCGATGACGGCAAGCTGCTTGTAAAGCTGCGGAGACTGGGCCAGATACGCAGTCTCGCCGAAGTAATCTACCTTGAATAGGTCTGTACCGCCCTCTGTTGCCTCTTTAACAAGAGACGGTGTGCGGATCTCCATGAAGCCCTCACCGTTGAGGAGATCCCTGAAGCTCCTTAGAAGCGTAGACTGTATGTTGAATATTGCTGTGCTCTCAAGCCTCCTTATGTCTATGTGGCGGTTATTGAGGCGCACGTCAAGCTCTGCAGGCACCTTGCCGGTAACCTCGAATGGTATGGCGCTGCTGAGCGGATTCAGATTGATGACCTCTTGCGGAATGATTTCAAAGCCTCGCTTTGACTCGCTGTTTGCCTTAAGGATGCCCCTCAAAGATATAACGCTTTCCTTCGGAAACGAGAGCATGCCCAGAATTGAATCGTCCACAGTGCCTTTCTTGGCTGTTATCTGCACTATGCCTGTATGGTCCCTGAGCAGCAGAAAGATGACCCTGCCTATGTCCCTGACTTCGTGGACCCAGCCTGCAACACGGACTTCTTTGCCGTCCATGCTTGAGTCAAGCCCGCTCGCGTAATGCGTCCTGTATACAGGGTTGTATTCCAAAAATGACACCTTAAGCAGATGCACTACAAAGGTATGCAGCAAAAAGCTAAATGCCTATACGTCCCTGCCAAGAAAAGCGTACGGCTTATTTCGCAGGTATCTTCTGCATTTCTGCAAACTGCGCCTTTTCCTTATCCAGCCTGAGGTGCCTCCTCAATGCCGCCATTAGAGGGGGTACTGAATGCTCGTACAGGCCAAGCTTTGCGGCCTTGGTTATGCGCAAGCCTTCTCTGCCTCGCACAAACGGCGAATTTATGTAGTCGCCCCTGAGATAGCGCTGCAGAAGTATTGCCCTGTCGTCATCACCTTTCACAAGATACGTTGTTGCATCCATCGCTGCTATATGCCTCTTTATGGATAAGCCCACAAGCGCAGGATGCTCAAGCATGGCTGTCTTCACTGCATCTTCGTCGAGCCCGATAAGCCTGCCGAGCCGCTTGAGCTGCCTCAGCTTCTTCTCGTGGTCGTAACTTTCAAACCGCGGATGCTTGCGTATGACAGCAATGGCGTCGGCTCTTGTGCAGCCGTATGCCTTCAGCACCCTCTGTATGGCGCGGTCGTGGTGCCTTAGCGCGAACTGAGGATACTGCCTTACCTGCTCGGCAGCCTCCCTTTCATTGTAGCCGAATGCCTTCTGCAAAAACTTTTTTGCAGCTATGTTGTCGCTATAGTTCCTTCTGGCAAAATTCGGATTCTTTAAAACAAGATCTTTTGCTTGCGATGGGGAGCAGTTGTATGCCTTCGCAAAGGCGTCCACAGCCTGTTCGTGATCGCTGTTTGCAAACCATGTGTATTTCTTCACAAGCCCTCTTGCAATATCTTCTGTGCAGCCATATGCCTTCTGCACATTCTTTACTGCCTGATCCTCGCTGAGCTCCTGATGCTCCTCACTTCGCAATGCCATTATACCATCTCCACACTGAGAATGCGCTTTCGAGATATATATAACTTAACCCTCACTTATGGCTTTGCTCATAAAGTCCGAAATCTGCACAGAGGATATAAGGACGAAAGCCAGATGCGCTAAAAAGGTGCCTCCACGGCGCGATGCCTATGAAGCATGGAGAAATATCTGATAAAAGAGAATGCATGCAATAGTCTTTGTGTCGATAAGTTTGCCGCTTTTCGCCATGCCCAGAGCCTTATTGAAATCAATGCCTCTCAGCGTTATTATCTCGTCATCATCGCAGTCTATGCTGCCTTTCTTGAGGTCGTATGCGGCATAATAGTATGTGAGCTCGGTCTTGCTGCCTGGAGCAGCATAGCCCCTGAATAGGTATTTCAGCGAGGCTGCAGTATATCCTGTCTCTTCTCTGAGTTCGCGCAGGGCCGCATGCCTGGGAGACTCGCCCTTCTCTATATGGCCTGCAGGGATTTCGAGAAGATACGACCCTAGGGGATGCCTGTACTGCCTCTCCATGAGTATTTTATTCCTGTTTAGAAAAGGAAGCACTGCAACGGTGTCGGGCCCTCTGATGCGCTCGAGCACAATCCTTTTTCCGCGCCTTGACTCTACAGACTTCTCAACATTGAAGAATTTGCCCCTGTATACAACGCGGAACATGCAATACACTCTGCCTATTTCTTGTTCTTCATTGCCTGCTGGCCTTCAAGGTAGAGCTCTGCAGAAAGCTTATACCTTGAAACGCTGTGCAGTATGACCCTGCCGCTGCCTGTAAATTTTGCAAGAAAGAGGCCTACGCCTCCGAACATTGCAGTCCTTATATTGTCAACGAACTTTACATTGTATTTGAGAGGGGCATCGAATCCTGCGAGATGGCCCGGGTCTACCTCAAGGCTCTTTGTGCCGTCAAGGTCATATTCTATAATGTCACCGACAACATGTATGAAGACGGTACCAGGGCCTACGAATTTCTGCAGGAGAAGGCCGGCGCCGCCCAGGAAGGCCGCGCCCATGCCAACTGTCTGCATGCTGAACTTCACACTCTCCTCTGCAGCGAGGAACGCGAAATGCTCTGCAACAAAGGCCTCACCCTCTCCCAGCTCTATCTCCTTGACCTTTCCGGGAAGCACGCCTGAGAGGGAAAGATTGCCTGCGGCATTGGTCTCGAACTCGGTAAGCATGCCCGATGCACCTGTAAACTTGCGCTCTACGGCGCCTATAATTCCGCCGACAAGCCTGGGCGTCATCTTTATGTCCTCACTCTTGCTGAGCAGCTTACCCGAGTCAGCATAGATCTTCTCGCCCGATGAGAAGTTTATATGCAGCACCTGCATGGATCCACCGAGAATCTTGTACTCCACAAAACCACCTTAAGCATCAGTTTTGAGCATGGCCCTGAGCTCCTCCGCATCTACTGTAAGCCTGTGCACTCCCATTATCTCATCGAATGCCTTCTCCGCGCCATGACCCTTCTGCATTTCCACGAGCCTTTTAAGCTCTTTGCCGTTTATCCTGCGCAGATGCCTTGAGTCAAGCTCTGCGTCGACATCCCTGCCGCTTTTTGGAAGCGATTCGAGTATGCCGAACATAGCAGGCCTTGTTATCTCCTTTTCCGAGTAGAGCCTGAGCAGGCGAAGAAGTGCATCCCTGCCTATACTGGAGGGATCTATGCCCTTCCTTTTCATCTCAGTGAACCTCTCAAGCAGCAGCACGGCTATGATCCTGCCGTCGGCTCCGCTCCTCAACTTAAGTTCGGTATAGAGCTGCAGCTCCCTCGACCAGAGCATCTGCTCGGCAAGCTGCGGCGTGCCTATCTCGGAGTATAGCTTCGCAGTTATTGCCTCTATGGAAATTTTTTCCTTGAATGCGGATTCAAGCATAGGCCTTGCGTCTATCGGGAGCACATCGGTCTCAGGATACATCCTTGAACCTCCGGGAAGGGGGCGCATGAACCTTGTCGAGAAAAGCCCTGGCGCTACTGCACGCGTCTCTTCAGGAACGCCGCTAAGCGCAGCATCTGCCCTTTGCAAAGCAAGCTGCATGGCCCTCTCGCATCTTCCACGCTCCTCGCTTATAAGTATGAATGCGTCGTCAGCATTAAGGCCAAGAAGCCTCGCCACTGCGCCGGCTTCGTCCATGGATATCTGATATGCTGAAAGGTCCTCATCGCTGTGTAATATGCCCCTCACGCCTGCGCCATTCGCATAATCGCTTATCTCGCTGCCAAGCCTTCTGTTGTCTCCTATGCTTCTGCCTATAACGCCCTTAAAGCCCGTAAGCCTTGCCGCAAGCACTATACCGTGCCTCTCAAGCTGCTGCTTTATGAGCCTCGAGCCTGTCTTGAGGAATATGCCGGTTGCATCCACGGCATTGCCCACGGATGCATGCCTTGCCAGAAGCTCCTTCCTTATGTCAAGAAGGGCAAGCTGCCTTGAAACCTCGGCTTCTATGATCTTATCCATGTTCTCAAGATCCTGGAAGCCCTTTATCTCAATCCTTGCCCCGCCCTTTATTGATACGTTAACATCCTGCCTTATTGAGCCTATGCCCCTCTGGACATTGCCCGTAAGCCTCAGAAGAAGGCCAAGCTGCATCGCGACCTCTTTTGCCTCTTTTGGCGATGATATTACCGGGTCGGTATCGATCTCTATGAGCGGTATGCCGAGTCTGCTGACATTGTAGCGCACACCGTCGCCGGCCTTCGGCTCTATGCCCGATGATTCCTCCTCGAGGAATATAGAGGGTATGCCTATGCGCTTCTCACCGATGGCTATGCTGCCTGAGTAGCCGCATAGTATGCTCCTCTGGAATGAGCTCGGGTCGCTGCCGTCAACAACCTCTTTGCGCATCACCTCAAGCTCATCAGGCACCTTAGCGTTCAGCGATGCGGCTATCTTGAGCGCTATGCCCAGGGCCTCATGGTTTAGGGGATGCGGCGGCTCTTCGTCTATATCGACAAGGCAGGTGCTTCTCCTGAAGAGCTCGTATGTGAACAGCCTGCCGCGCCGGCTTTCGAAGCTTGTGGAGGCATCAAGCATGCCTGTCTCGCCTGCGACTGCCCGCTGCCGCCTTGTGATATCTATTACATGCGCGTCTTCAGGAAGCGCCGCGCTGCACGAACAGAAGAGCTTCTCCATTGTCGCAAGGCGCTGGTGTATCTCCAGGCCGCACTTGAAGCCCAGTGCAGCATAATCATGCGCGTCAGACAAACCAATCAACCTCGCTGCGCTTTGTTATTTCGCCTGCAATGTTCACGGGAAGCAGTTTTGCAGCTTCTTCGCTGCCGTAGTTGCCGAGAAGGAAGCCGAGCTTCACGTATGCCACCTCGGGCAGCATGTCTTCGCAGTATACAGCCCCGGCATCTGCCATAAGCCTTGCATTTCTGTAAACCGAGGAATCGACCCTGCCGTAGAGGCATTGGGAGGTTATTCCTATAACGACGCCTGAGCCTGCTGCCTGCTTTATGTTTTCAAGCCAGTTGTACTCCTTGTGTGGAGTTGATACAGGCGCATGACCCAGGCCCGTGCCCTCTATTATGATGCCGCGGTAGCCCTTTCCGGAATAATATCTTATTATGTCTGGATCTGAATCGGGATGCGCCTTGACAAGCGCAACCTTTGGTTCGAACGCCTCTTTTGCAGTAGTCTTCATATCCTTTATATCCTTTGCATTATTCTGCACAGTAACATCATTAGAATAGGCTATGCTGCCGTCTGTGCCGATGCGCGCAAGCGGAGTGCTGTTTACTGGCCTGAATGCATCCCTGCGCGATGTGTGCATCTTTCTGGCCTTTGTGCCCCTTATGAAGTTGCAGTACTCATCAGAGGTATCACCGTGCATGCATATGCCCACTTCCGGGATGGTGCCCCTGGCAGCAAAGTGCACAGAGCAGATGAGGTTCATGAAGCCATCGCTTGAGCCCCTGTCGCTGCTGCGCTGCGCGCCAGTAATTACAACTGGCCCTTTGAGATCCTTAAGCATGAAGGAGAGTGCGGCAGAGGTGTAGTGCATCGTGTCTGTGCCATGCGTTATGACTACGCCCCTTGCACCACAGTTGAATGCGTCTGCAACATTCCTTGCAATAGCCTGCCATTCCCTGTATGAGATGTCTTCGCTTGCGACGCTCATCAGGTGCCTTACGTTTATGCTGGCTATGCTGCCGAGCTCAGGCACCTCGTACATAAGCTCCTCGGGCTTGGTAAGCATGTATACCCCTCCGGTCACATAATCGACCTTGCTGCCGATAGTGCCTCCGGTATAAAGGAGCTCTACCTTTGCGGAGTTTGCTGCGATGTTTTTGGCAGAACGAGAAGCAGAGGCATTTGAAAATGATGTTGTAATGACGGAATCCTGGAGCTTGTCTATGGCAACTGGGGCATCGCCTTCCATGCCTATGCCCACATTGTAGCCATTATCAAGCTTTATTATTATGACATCGCCGGAGCCTGCGTCAGGCCTTGGCATAAGCCTGCCCTCGAACATGCTGCCCCTTGCATTCAGCCTTATTCTGTCGCCTATCTTTATGCCCTTCCTAGCTAGCAGTGAGGATACTTTTTCAGAGTACATGATAGGACTATGCAGTAAGAATTTAAATAATGGAAGGTCTGAAATGCAGAGAATAACTGCCTTTCAGGAAGCGATGAATAAATATAGTGAAAGCAGCTGCACACGTGTACTATGCAGGAATGAAGTTGCTTCAGGGCGCAGAGGAATTCAGGGGAGGACGCGAGAGGAATTCAGGGGCTCAGGAAGCGTTATGCGCTGCGGCGCAGTGCTTAACGAGGCTGCCACTGTGGTATACGTAGCAGAAACGCTCGTGCCATTGAACATGCCCGAACTCAGCGCAGTGAAATTAAGCGGAATGTAGGCAGGAGAGAGGCAGAGTGTAAACATGAAGCTCTCGATTTGGTGCGTGGTGCCGGTGCCCTGCAGCAGTGTGCAGGCATTGCCGTTCACTGAGCTAGGACCTATGTTCCTCACTACAGCCGTAACTATACTAGAGTTCAGGCCTCTCTCGCTCATAAAATCGGAGAATGGACTAATGGCCGATGAGGCTTCAGCAAAGCATGAGGATGTGGTGCAGAAATAGTTCTTAATCCCGCCGCTGCCCGAAAGGGAGATATCGCTTGAGGTTATGTTGTAGCCGTTGAACGCCTCCATCTGTGAAACTTTGAATACCTCCTCCTCCCTCTGTGAAACGTTTGCATAGTACTTAGCAGCGGTAAGGCTGCCAATTATATATGAAGTTGCAGAGCCCTCGCTGCCATTTATATATGAGGTTGCAGAGCCCTCGGTTATTTTCGTGACTATAGAATAGTTTACATTCAGGAACGGCTGCGCATTGAAGCCGTTATTTATAAGCGCATCGAGGCTGGCAACGTTCATCGTGCCACCTACAGAAGGCAGCGTGGCATTTATGGCCTGTGCTGTGGCATTAATAGTAAGATTCTCGGTTACAGAAGGTCCGGTTGCATTAATCTGCACGGTTCCAAGTGGCAGAGAAGAGTTTGTGACCGGTCCCGGAAGCACTGATACTTCTGCGCTGGTAACTGAGCTGCTTATGCCTGTCTCATGCATGTCAAGTGTAAGAAGCATCGCGGTGTTTGAACTGGCGTAAACAGTAGAAAAGTTTGCAGAAATCCTGGTCTTAAGAGGTATATAATACTGTGGCGAAAGGCATTCACTGTAATCCACATTTCCCGCGGTGCTTGAGCTTCCCTCTGGGGAATAGCTTGACGTGTTGCCCGATACCGCAACCACCCCGTTAACCAGATAGCATGTCTGGCCGTTGAAGGAGCTTACGTTTACAAATGTGGTGCTGATGTTTGTCTTGAGGCTTCCGCCGAGGTTCTGCCCTCTCTGCGCCAGGATACTCGCCAGGCCGCCTGAAGAGAGGTTCTTTGCAGCAGAGTCAAGAAGCGCAGTCAGGCTCTGATTCATGTGCGTGGCAGAGCAGGTATGATTTGAGCCTGATGCACCGACGATGTGGGAAAAGCCGAAGGATGTAGTACATGTGTAGAAGGTGCCGTTGCTTAGCATTATGCCTACTATGCTTACGTTTCCCATCAGAGGTATGTCACTGGCATGAAGCGTAAACCTCAGGTTGTCATAATACTTCAGGATATTGAGCGTAAAGGGTATATTCAGGGTCATGCCTCCCAGAAGCGAGCCGGATCCTGAGCTGTTGACAATGGCGCTGCCTGCATAGCTTACGTTCAATGTGCTTGTGTTGCTGAATTTGTCTATGCCAAGTACAGCAAGCTGCGTAAGGTTGAGAGGCTTGTGGATCAGAACCTTATAAAGGGGATTGCCTGTATTGGGGTTCGCGGAGCCTGAAAGCGTGTATGCATAATAGAAGATCGTTGCGAGTATTATCACTGCTATAGGTATGCCAAGCCTGTATCCGAGACCGTGCCTGCCCGGCCCTGAAGCTGACTGCTTCTTGCCGGAATCTACACCGGGGTTTGGCGCAGCCTGTTGCGCAGGCTGCTGCGGGGCCTTTGGCTGCTGCATCTGCTGGCTTGCTTGCTGTTGATTTCCTGTGAACTGAAGCCCTATTCTTTTATACATAGAATACCCTTATAAAGGATTCAGTAAACAATTCATGCGTATATTTTTATATGCTTTTATATATGTCATATACCGAAGTCATATACCGAAGTCATATACCGAAGTCATATACCGAAGTCATATACCGAAGTCATATACCGAAGACAAGGCTTGAGCAGAAGATAAGCGCGAAGGAGAGTATAGACGAAGCAAAAGTGCACAGGATTGAGGAGGAGCTAGCTGCAAAAAAAGTAAGAAATGAGGCTGGCTGATCTCTGGCAGTTGCCTTTCGCAGCTG
>JAJYIA010000031.1 GCA_021796295.1 Microcaldota archaeon | reverse complement strand
AGTTGAGGTGACCTCACATGAGGCTCCGATTACAATCGGGCAAGCGTTGACTGAAGCGCAGCCCAGATTAGCACCAGTATTAGTATTGATTTCCCAGGCCGCATCTAGCTGCGAATTTCCGTTAGGCCCAGGTCCTACGAAGCCAAAACCGGCATTGCCATTGGTGCTTGCCGACGGAAAGTTGCCATAAAAATCAGCTAGATAAGATAGTGTATTGCCATAAGTGCTAGTTGTATAGGCGTTGCTGGGATATGTAAGTGATAGGCCGTTGTTTATTGAGTAGCTTCCGGATCCTGTAAAACCAGTAGGCAGGGCGGTCCCTGTAAAATCCCAATAGTTAAGGAAGACGTTCGCACCGTTGTCATATTCTCCGTATGTGCTTGAGAGCTGCGGTGCCTCGCCTATCTGATTGCTTCCGAGGAAGAAGTTTCTGCCTGAGGTTCCTATGCCTATGTAGTAGATGCCATTTGCTGAGCTCGAAGCTGCGATGGAGTTTGCGCCTAGATTCACCCACGCTATGCTGTTGCTCTCTACCCAGGTTGGCATGAGGCTTCCTGAAATTCCGTTGTAGACTACTATGTTCCCTGCAAGGGCATTGGAGGGAAGCGAAGAAAGCATCTGCTGGAAGTTTGCTGGCGTTGCTGTGGACTGCGTATTTACTATGTTGACTGGGATGCATGAGGTTATGAGCGTGTTTATTGAAGAGAGAAGGGTTCCGCAGTTCTGCGCGTAGACCTTGTTGGCCGTCAGAATGGATAAAAGTAAGACTGCGCATACGAAAAGCATTATCCTGTTTTTGCTTACCATCCCAATTCCCTTGCGCTGTTCTGCTGTAGCAACACAGACGCTTCACTCTACGCTTCTAGCGCCACTGCTTCTCCTGCCGCATGCGCCTCTTTCCTCCTGTATGCGCTGTTGCCTCTTTGCACCGCATACGCCTCTGTATTAATGAAAAGGTAAAATATAAAAAGAGGGGGCGGAGGCTTTTCTGCCTGTGGAATCCTGAATCATTGGCGCCTAGCCGGAGCCTCTTTCATGCTGCAGCGGTGGACAGAAAAGCTTGCCAGCCCTTGAGTATGCTGTTAGGTTCATCCGCCAGCACAAACCTGCGCCCCGACATTATCTCACTGATCATCCCGAGAAAGAAGAGAAAGGAAAATGGAAAAAAGAGCATGAAAGGGAAGTGAGGAAAATGAAGGAACAAAGAAACAATAGGAGGAGAGGTAAGAAAAAGGATAAGATGAAATGCAGGAATGAGAAACAGGAATGAGAAAAAACAAAAACAAGAAGAAAAAGGGAAGAAGAGGAACTGGAGAGACGGAAGTAAGAGGAAGGGCAGAAAGGGCGAAATAGAGGCAATAAGGATAGAGGCATAAACACGGCAATAAACGAACATTTCAGCATTAAATATTCGCTCAATTCCCTCTCCTGAGGCGCAGGCGGTAAATATCCCCGACGAAAAAAAGATATTCGCTGGTAGATAGAGAGAGAAATAGATGCGAATATCAGTGCCAAGTTTTTCCGCTTTTTGACGAACACTGCAGAAGCAGGCTTTCAGGCCATTTTTCTGCCCATTTCACACATGTTTTTAATGCACGAGTTGCATTATAGGCTTCGTGCTCATACAATGCGCGCTATACCGGCTGCGGTAAGGGTTTCATTGCCCTCAGTGTAATTCAGAAAGAGGTCGAGGTTCAGGTTGAGGGGTATGCCGTTGAATGGAAGGCCGTAGCTGTAGCATTTTGTGGACAGGTCCGCAGAGCCTCGTGAATCGACAACGGTGTTTGCTGCAATCGGCATAAACTGCCCCTTCCATACGCACCCAAGCGAGGTGATGCTTATGTTCTTGCCGAGAGGGTTTTTGAGTTCGAAGTAAAGGGTGCTGTTCTCAAAGGAGGCGTTTGAGCAGATGACGCCGTTGTTGAAGCTGCATGAGTTAACAAGTGACGAAGAGAAGTTCAGGGCCGTGCCGCTTATGTTGAAGCTGTGTATGAATTCTACGTTCTTCTGAACCTGCGAGAGTATTTCAGAGGTGTTTGTAAGGGAGAAGACGCTCAGGTTGTAGCCGTCTACCAGCGCTGATGTGCGTATGAGCGAGGTATTGCCTATTGCGCCGCTTAGAGGGAGAAGATATTCGCTGCAGTATGAAACGCTGTCAAAAACGCTTATGACGCCCGTGCATAATGTGCTCTGGTTTGTGGCGTGGCCGGATATTGCCCCGTATATGAAGGAGTGCCCGCCTGTGGCAAAGAGCCTGCCGCGCCTGAAGCTGCCGTTATACATCGAAAGGTCGTTCCTTAGCACTGTGCTGTTTGTCATGTTTGGTATGTTTATGCCCTTGCCTTCTAAGGCATCGCCCGGAACCATGCCATTGGCGCAGCTCTTGCTGCCTTTGTATACAAGGTTCTTTATCCATCCTGAATCATACCAGCTGCACAGTGTCGTGTTGCCGCTGAGCTGCACCATTGTAACGTTTATGCCGTTTTCAGCGAAGGAGCTCGTATTGAGGTGCAGGCTTGAAGCAGCATACTCTATGACACTGGGCGAGAGGTAGCCGCTTATCCATATCGCGTCATATGCTGAATTGTTGTATGCGGCTTCAGAAACCGAGACATTGACTATATACTTTATTGTATAATTCAGCAGCGGGTAGAAGAAGGCGCGGGACTCTGGAATAGAGGAGAATTCAAATGGTCTAAGGCCGTACCTCTGCGAAAGGTACGATGAGAGTATATAGCCAAGGTTGCTCTCTGTATAATAGCTAGAATGCGATGCATTCAGGGCAGGAAGCATTGAGCCGTAGATTGCAGGCTCAGGATTTTTTATATCAAGGCTCAGCTCTGCGCTTGAACGGTTCCTGTCGGCTATGTCGTAAAGGTGCCCGGGATCAATCTCGGCCTGCACAGTGTAATTGCCTGCACTGGCGAATGTGTAGTTGAATGGAATATCAACTGACATGTTTGGAGGCAGTGTTACATTGTATACGCTTACAAGGGATCTGTTTATGAATACGCCGACGCTCATGCTGCCGGCTATGCCTTTGCCCGCATTGGATACAAGGATGGGAAGATGCACATTCTGATAAGTGTATGCGCTTTGGGTTGCATTTGCAAAGCCCAGAGTTACAAAAAGCTCAGGGCTTGAGAAGAAGCCTTTGAATAGGAGAATAGCTGCAGCGACTGCGATGATGAGGATAACCCATATGAGGACTTCGCGCGTCTGCATAATCACACCGTTGCATTCTTTGACTTGATGTCATTCACAAGTTCGCCTATCTTCAGCGCTACATCCTTATAAAATGAGTCGAAGAGGCTGATTGACCATGCATAGGCATCGAACCTGTCACCGGAACGCGGCGGCCTGAATAAGAATCTGCCTCCTGTGTTCTCCACTATGCCCATCTTCTTCATCCTGAGAAGATGGTATCTGAGCGTCTTCTCGTTTATGGGCTCCCAGTTTGAGCTTATGTATGACAGCATTTCATCAACATCAGGGTCTGCCTTCCTTACGAACTGGAAAAAGACAAGGGCATCCAGCACGGAGAGCGACCCAAGACGGGACTCGCCGGGATTTATAACGCCTATTGAGAGGGCCAGCCACCTTATTGCAGACCTCCTTGTCTCTTTGACCTCATTGCTAAGCCTCAGGCTCCTCACAGTAAGCTCGCGCTCTATAAGCTGCGCCTCGTTGAGTTCCACGCAATCATCATATTGGATAAAGTACAGGTGCAATATATTTATGGCTATGCACCGCCATTGTCATGCTCCTCATCGCGGAGCAGCCTTGCATCGGTAATCTTCGCATCCTCAACCTTCATCAGCCTGACGCCGCTCGCCTGCCTGCCGGTTACGCGTATAGACGATACAGGTATTGTTATGCTTATGCCCTTTGAGTTTATCAGTATGAGATGGCGTTCGCCGTTCACAAAAAGTGCCTTTGAGACACTGCCTGTTTTCTCAGATATCCTTATGTTTATGACACCCTTGCCACCCCTGCTCTGTGTCCTATACCTTTCTATATCAGTCAGTTTGCCGAAACCCCTTTCTGTGATGGTCAGTATGCTTCCTGAATCGCCGCACGCTATTATGTTCTTCGCTGTGCCGTTT
The DNA here is from genome assembly GCA_021796295.1 of Microcaldota archaeon. GTDB lineage: Archaea > Micrarchaeota > Micrarchaeia > Micrarchaeales > CABMGC01 > JAJYIA01. Next base: position 6,596 of record JAJYIA010000031.1, on the reverse strand, counting down.
CCTAATCTTATGCCTCTGACGCCTATTGAGGACCTGCCTGTGAACCTTATGGCTGGCTCTGCGAACTTTATGGCCTTGCCGTTTGAAGTGACTATTATAAGGTATTTTGCATCCTTATACAGGATGACGTCTGCTATGTCGTCGCCCTGATTCAGGGTTATGGCGCGTATGCCGTTGGACCTCGGCCTTGAGAAGAGTTCGCCGTTAACCTTTTTAATAAGGCCCTTTGAGGTAAGGAAGAGGAGCCTTGTAGATGAGAAGTCAGCAGTGTTAATCATGTTCACTATCTTCTCGCTGCTTATGCTGAGAAGGTTCACTATGGCCTTGCCTTCTGCATACCTGCTGCTTTCGGGTATGTTGTATGCCTTGAGCCAGTATGCGCGGCCTTTGTCAGAAAGGCAGACAAGGAAGTCCTTGTTGTTGCACGTTATTATGTGCTTTACGTAATCGCCCTCCTTCAGGTTTATGGAGATCGTGCCTCTGCCGCCACGGCCCTGCTCCCTATAGGAGTCGGCCCTGATCCTCTTCACATAGCCCTCAGCAGTCAGTATTACAGTCACCTTTTCATTGCCTATCATATCCTCGTCGCTTATCCAGGTATCGTCGGATGCAATGATCTCTGTTTTCCTCTTCTTTTCATAGTGCTTCTTCAATTCGCTCATTTCCTCTGCTATGATCTCGTCTATCTTTGCAGGGTCGCTTATTATGCCGGTATACTCCTCTGTCTTTCTGGAAAGCTCGGCCTTCTCGGCACTGAGGGAATTATTCTCAAGGTGGGTAAGCCTGCTCAGGCGCATGTCAAGTATGGCTCCGGCCTGCCTCTCGCTGAGGGCATAGGCAGCCATGAGGTTGGCCTTTGCTGCATTTGAATCCTCACTGCCCCTTATCGTCTTTATGATAGCATCGATATGCGAAATTGCGGAGAGAAGGCCCTCTATTATGTGCAGCCTCTCCCCTGCTATTCTCAGATCGTATTTTGTCTTTTTGAGTATTATGTCGCGCCTGTGTTCTATGAACGTATTTATCAGCTGCAGAAGATTCAGGCTCTTCAGTCTCTTGTTCACTATTGCAAGGTTTATAAGAGGGTATGTAATCTCAAGCTGCGTGTGCCTGTAAAGCATGTTGAGTATGCGCTCCCCGCTTACATCACCTTTGAGCTCTATGACTATGTTTATGCCTGACCTGTCGCTCTCATCGCGTATGTTCTTTACGCCTATGACCTTCTTCTCCCTGATCACGTTCGCTATGCCCTGTATAAGCGAGGACTTGTTTACAGTGTACGGAATCTCCCTTATCTCTATTCTCTTTGATTCCTCATCGACCACGGCCCTGGCCCTTATGATGAGCTGGCCCCTCCCATACCTGTAGCCGTTGTATGAGTTGCCGGACATGAGCGCTATTCCGCCTGTGGGGAAGTCAGGGCCCTTTACGATCCCGAGCATATCATCTATAGTAGCCTCTTTGTTTTTAAGCCTGTAGCGCACTGCATCGCAGACTTCGCCCAGATTATGTGGGGGTATGTTAGTAGCAACACCTACGGCTATGCCTGATGCTCCGTTTATAAGAAGGTTTGGGGCCATTGCAGGCAGTATCGAGGGCTCCTCTTCAGTGTTGTCGAAGTTGGGAGTCATCTCAACTGTCTCTTTTTCTATATCGCGCAGCATAGCCTCTGAGAGTTTTGTAAGCCTGACCTCGGTATAGCGCATTGCGGCAGGAGGATCCCCATCTATAGAGCCGAAGTTGCCCTGGCCCTCAACAAGGAGATAATTGGTTGAGAAGGGCTGCGCCATCCTTACCAGCGTGTCATACACTGCAATATCCCCATGGGGATGGAACTTGCCTATGACTTCGCCCACTATCCTTGCGCTCTTTTTTGTAGGCTGGTCGTGCAGGTTCTTCATGCTGTACATTGCATACAGTATCCTGCGCTGCGCTGGCTTGAGGCCGTCCCTGGCGTCGGGTATGGCCCTGCCTATTATGACGCTCATGGCATAGTCTATATAGCTTGACTGCAGCTCCTCTTCGAGGTGAACATTAAAAATTTCAGACATTCGATCACTATATATCAAGGAAGTTTGCCTCTTCTGAGTGGTCATGCAGGAACTTTCTCCTTTGAGAGGCGTCTATGCCCATGAGTATGGAGAAGAGGGTGTCTGCAGTTTGTGCATCGCGTATGCCTATCCTCTTAAGGTGCCTCCCTGCAGGGTCCATGGTAGTTTCCCAGAGCTGCTCAGGGTTCATCTCCCCAAGGCCCTTATAGCGCTGCACTGCAGCATTGCCGCCTTCCTGGATCTTTTTTGTAAGCTCCTCATCGCTGTAGAGATACGAGGTCTCCTTGTTGCGCGAGAGCCTATAAAGAGGCGGCTGGGCTATGTAGATATAGCCCAGCTCTATAAGCTTGCGCAGGTAGCGGTAGAAGAATGTAAGCAAAAGGGTCCTTATGTGGCTCCCGTCCACATCCGCATCTGTCATTATGATTATCTTCTTGTACCGCACATTGTCTGCATTGAAGGTTTCGTTTACGCCTGTGCCGAAAGCCGTTATCATTGACTTGATTTCGGCATTCTCGAAGATCTTGGATGCACTGGCCTTTTCGACATTGAGTATCTTGCCCTTGAGAGGGAGTATGGCCTGCGTGTTCTTGTCCCGGCCCTGCTTGCTTGAGCCCCCTGCGCTTTCTCCTTCAACAATGAAGATCTCAGTATTGTCAGGGTCATCGTCTATGCAGTCTGCGAGCTTGCCAGGCAGTACTGCATTCTCAAGCAGACTCTTTTTCCGCACAAGCTCCCTGGCCTTCTTCGCGCTCTCCCTGGCCATGGCAGCGTTGACGGCCTTCTCGGCTATGATCTTCGCATCGTGCGGGTGCTCTTCGAGATACCTCGAGAGCGTAGCGTAGACATCGCTGTCAACGACGTTGCGCACATAGGTATTCCCGAGTTTCTCCTTTGTCTGGCCCTCGAATTCGGGATTTTGCATCAGTATTGAGATCACTACCGATAGGCCTTCACGCACGTCGTCGCCTGTTATTCTGACATCGCTCCTTTCGAAGAGTCTGTTTTTCGACATGTAATTTGAAATTGCACGCGTTAGAGCAGTATGGAAGCCGAATACGTGCGTGCCACCGTCAGGGGTCTTTATTGAATTCACAAAGGACTCAAGCTTTTCCTCATAGCTGCTGTTGTACTGCATGGCATACTCTACAATTACGTGGTCGCTGGGCTTTCTAGAATGGATTATCTCAGTGATAGGAGTCGCGCCCTTGTTTATGAATGCTATAAAGTCCTCAAGGCCTTTCTCCGAGAAATAGGTGCTCTCATCGTGCTGGCCGAACCTGTCATCTATGAATCTTATCCTAAGGCCTTTGTTGAGGAAGCTCACATTTATGAGGTGCTCCTTTAAGATCGTTGAGTCGAATGTCTGTGGGTGGAATATCGAGGGGTCCGGCTTGAATTCGACTGTTGTGCCCGTTTCGCCGGTTTGGCCCGTTGTTTCCAAATCAGATGTAGGGATGCCCTTGCTGAACGATTGCTTGTATATGTTGCCGTTCCTTTTTGAAGTGACCTTTGTGAATTCGGAGAGTGCGTTGACCACTGTCAGGCCTACGCCGTGCAAACCTCCGGATACCTTGTATATCTCGTCGCTGAACTTTGCGCCCTTATGCAGCGTTGTCATTATTATTTCAATGGCATTCTTGTTGTACTTAGGTACTATGCCAGTGGGTATGCCTCGCCCGTCGTCGCTAACTTCGACTACGTCTCCGGTATCGTCCTGGTAGAGATGCACGTTTATGTTCTTGCAGAAGCCGGCGAGAGACTCGTCAACTGCATTGTCTATCACCTCGTAGATCAGGTGAAGCGTGCCCAGGGCGCCGGTGGAGCCTATATACATAGCCGGCCTCTTCCTTATGCCCTGGGTGCCTTCCAGAACAACAATCTTTGAAGCGTTATACTCCTCGCTCTCTCCAGGCATAAAACCATCTGGTCAGGCCGCTTTTGCGCGCAATCAATACAGATAGTGTATTTGCTGCATAGGCCCTAATATTCTTATTTCGTGTTAATATTTATACACATTGCGGTATCTGGTTTGTATACGCAAATGGCTTTATAAATCTATTGCAGAAATAAAGCCTCACGGGAATGCGCAGATAATCCAACATAGTTATTTATACATGAGGCGTTTTATAAAAGGTAGACGTGGTTTAATGGTGCAACGTGTAATAATTCTTGGGGCTGCAGGGCGGGATTTCCATAATTTTAACGTGCTTTTCAGGAGCAATGAAAGATACAGGGTTGTGGCGTTTACAGCAAACCAGATACCATACATTTCAAACAGGACATATCCCAGGTCGCTCTCAGGAAGGCTCTATCCGAAAGGCATATCCATACATGATGAGTCGAAGCTTGCGAGGATAATAAAGGACCTTAGGGCTGACGTGTGCGTCATGGCGTACAGCGATGTGGATTACAATGCGGTCATGACGAAGGCGAGCATAGCCAATGCGGCCGGTGCAGACTTCTGGCTTATAGCACCTGACAAGACCATGCTCAGATCAAAAAAGAAGGTCATAGCAGTATGCGCAGTCAGGACAGGCTGCGGAAAAAGCCAGACCGCAAGATACGTATCAAGGATTGTAAGGGACGCAGGCAGGAATGCAGTAATAATAAGGCACCCTATGCCTTACGGCATACTTGCTGATGAATCTGTGGAAAGGTTTGAGACCCTTGACGACCTAGACAGGTATAAGACCACAATAGAAGAGCGCGAAGATTATGAGCCCCATATAAGAAACGGGTTTGTAGTCTATGCAGGTGTTGATTATGAAAGGATACTCAGGAAGGCGGAGAAAGAGGCAGACATAATCATATGGGATGGCGGAAACAATGATGCGCCGTTTGTAAGGCCTGATCTGCTTATCACAGTTGCTGACCCGCTCAGGGTAGGCGATGAGCTTACCTATTATCCGGGAGAGACTGTAGCCAGGATGGCTGATGTTCTCCTTATCAATAAGGTGAATTCAGCGAGCAGAGCTGAAATATCCAGAGAAAAGAAAAACCTTAGGACAATAAACAAGAGGGCAAAGATATTAACTGCAAGGTCTATAGTTTCTGTGGAGAACCCTAGTGATATAAGGGGCAGGAAGGTTCTTCTTGTGGAGGACGGGCCTACGATAACGCATGGTGGCATGAGATTCGGAGCTGCCTCTGTTGCTGCAAAGGCGTATAAGGCCCGTGAAATAGCAGATGCCAGAAAATATGCTGTAGGGGAGATAAAGGCTGCGCTGGACAAGTACAGGCATATAAAAAGGGAGCTTCCGGCAGTGGGCTACAGCAGGAAGGAGATAAGTGACCTCAGGGCCACGCTCAACAGGGCCGTATGCGATGTTGTAGTGTCTGCAACTCCGACTGACCTGAACCGCATAATAAAGATCAACAAAAAGATAGTGCAGGTTTCATATGAGCTTGATCCAGTTGGCGCCACGTTAGAGAGAGAAATAAAGAACTTTATTGAATAATGATATTGCGGGCCCGTAACTCAGTTTGGTCAGAGTGGCTGGCTCTTAACCAGCAAGTCGTGGGTTCAAATCCCACCGGGCCCGCTTATTTTTACCATCAGCTGGCGCGGGTTCAAATCCTAAGCTCGGTCATGTGCAAGAAGCGCAAGAAAAGGCGGGTTCGGGGTGCGTTTCCGATGCACTTCCCAAGCGGCAGAAATCCGAAAAACAGGGTTCGGGGTTGGCTTTTCAGGACTTTCTGCAATACACCACTCAGTTAAGCAATACGGTCTCAAAACATCAGCTGGAACAGCTGAGAACGATAGTTACAAGAGCACATGAACGCCGTTTAAGAAGACGCAGAGAACCAAGATACGGCACAATCAACAAAGGCTTTACAGAGGTTGAGTTGCAGCATTTCCTCAGAAATACCAAGAACGAGAAGTTCAGGCTTTTATTCAAGTATCAGGCGCAGCTCGGCCTTCGAGTAGGCGAAGTCTGCAAGTTGCACATAAGCAACATTGACTTCGACAAGCGGGAGCTGACAATAAAGAGTGAGAAATCTGCACAAGTTGATGCGCTCATAATTCCGTTGGACTTGTTCAAAGAGACAGTAGAATATATGGCCAGAAATGCGGACTCGATAAAGGCCGCAAACGGCTATGTGTTCTTCAAGGACAACGACAACAACCACAACGAAGTACCACATCTAGACGTTAGCTATGTGCGCAAGGTGTTCCGCGAGGTTCTCCATGCTTCTTAGATCAGGTCTATGGCAACTCGGAAGAAACCGATGTGAACCGCAAGGCAAGGCCATTATACAGGCTTACCACGCACAGCCTGAGGCATTACGCTATAACGCACTTCGCAAAGTCCACAAACGGTAATGTGGTTCTGGCTTCTAGGTTTGCAAGGCATGCAAGTCCGTCAACCACTATGCGATACATAGCAAAGGACAAAGACGAGCTATACAAGAACTCGAAATGTATTGGAAAAACGTCAAAAGATGGGTTGGCACAAAACCCTATTCTTCTCTACCCGAACTGAAGGCATTACTTCGAGAGTCTTTCAAGAAGGACCTTTTAATGGTGAGAATATCCGATTA
>JAJYIA010000030.1 GCA_021796295.1 Microcaldota archaeon | reverse complement strand
AAACCCAATTCCAGATAATACCGAACGGCCCACTCCAGAGGAAAATCGTCGACAAATTGGGGCTATCAAGATACGCTCCGGTTATCACAACATTGCCCAAATGAGTTCAGAAACATAGGTAAATCAGAGTGCAGATTTTGATGAGAAGCTCAAGATAAGAACCCATGGGGATAGGTCATATCTCTGCGTCTGAGCCATTTTCTGCAACGTTTTCAGCTTCTGACTCTGCTGGGCCTTCTCCGCTCTCTTCCATTACCTTGTATTTTGACTCTACAAGGATCCTCAGAGACGCCTCTATCTGCTTGCTGCTCTTCCCTGTGATCTCTCCAAGGTCTGCCGCAAGCTGGCCGACATACCTCATGATGGTCTTGTACTTTGTCTCTTTCGAGGCCAGGGCCTTTACACCACTTATGTATCTCTGGAGAATCCTTCCGCAGTCCATAAGCGCAAGCTTTATCTCATCAACAAGCTCCTCCTCCTGTGCTATTGCCTGCTTGCCCACCCCTGCGTAAGGCACGTATACGCTCGAAAGGTTTACGAAGACACTTACGGGTTCCTCTTCAAAGTTGGATATGCCGTACCGTTTCCAGTCTATGCTGTTTGCAGCCTCGCTTATTGCGCAGTTTGAGCCATCGAATAGCAGAGGCACCTTGTTCGCAAATCTCAGTACGTTGCCCTCTGCGTACCTCTGGCCGCCTTCACCCTTCTTCTCCTTTCCCGCCATGCCCCCGTAGGCTAGGCCTGCCTCAACCACGAAGGGTATGCCGCCCCTGAAGACCCTTGGCCTGCGCTCAACAACGCTCAGGAATTTAGGGTTTAGTATGCTCCTTATCGCCACGTCTATCTGCTTCTCCCCTATGGTAGAAAGGGAATCAAGCTCAGGCGCTATCCACTTAACGGCCCTGAACGCCTTTACAAGGTTCTCCGCATCCGCCCATACAAGCGACTTAGGATCCTGCTCCATGATATCATTTCCTGTGATATTTCTGAGTTCTGCTATCTTGCTTGGGGTGACCCTTGAGAGGGTCTCTACAAGGAATGACGAAACCTTTCTCGAATCGGAGCGCTGCGCAAGCTCTACGAGGTCGTTCACGCCTATGCCGAGCGGATGTGGTTTTATCTCCTTCGGCCTCTTCGGAAGCTCGTTGCTTGACCTTGTGAATATGACCTCATTTCCGTCAGGCTCCCTCAGCGTTATGCCTGCATGCGGATTTGAGAGTGCAGTCCTTTTGAGATATCCATATACTCCGTGCTCTCCCCTCTCGTATTTTACATTCGCAAACTCCCCCTGTATTGAAGTACCTCTCTGCAAGCCTTCCCTCTTCACCAAATTTTCAACTACTGGCTTGTTTGATTTTATGTCAATGGTGATGTCGCACTCATAAGATTCCTTTTCTGTAGAAGACCTTACATGTATGAACTTTCCGGTTGTTATCTTTGAAAAAAGCGTGCATCCTGCAGCGCCTATGCCCTGCTGGCCCCGCTGCTGCAGGTATCTATGGAATTTTGTGCCTGCCAGTATAGTCGCAAGGGCCTTTCCCACTATTCTCTGTGGAATTCCCGGGCCGTTGTCAGAAACCTCTACGCTGTACTTATCCTCACCCAGCTCCTTAAGCACTACGCTTATCTCCGGAAGTATGCCTGCCTCTTCTGATGCGTCCAGGGCGTTTGTAGAAAACTCGTGCACCACTGTTGTAAGCGACCTTATCCTGCCAGAATAGCCCAGCATCTGACTGTTTCTCCTGAAGAATTCCGATATTGAATGCTCCTTGAACTGCTTAAAGATCTCCTCCGCCTTGTATGTCTCCTGCATATCATGCGCCTTCTTCAAGCTTCCTTCTCGCTGCCTCCATGACCCTGTAGGCCTTTTTGTGTGTGCCGCCCTCCATTAGCACCTCTATTGCAGGCAGCGCTATACCCAGCTCATTTATCTTGCCTATTATGCCTACTGTATCTCCATATATCTCTATCTCGGCACCGCTGACTTCCTCTATGTGCTCCTTGGCTCTTCCGTCCTCGCCTATGAGCCTGGCCTTTACCCTAAGCATCTGCTTCTTGTTGCCATAAGCGTCCTTAAGTCTTATGTACTTGAAGAAATACTCTTCATCAAGGAGCCTTAGAGCCTTCTTTATCTCAAAACCCCTTCCGAATGCCTGTATGACATTTCTTGCGTTGTACTCATTGTATCCATTACCATTTATGAGCACCTCATTACCTTCCCTGAGCTCTATGCTGCACCCCAGCCTTTTTGAGAGGCTCTCAAGCATGCTGCTAAGCTCAGCCGCCCTGCTGTGCGGTATCGTTATCTGCTCCATCTCATCATCTAAAGAGCCAACAATCTATATTAAACACAAGATATTTTAAAAAGCTTCTGAATCGCATGCATATTCCAGTGAATACGCTCAGGGTATAAAGGGGTCATACGCCCATAGTTCTGCACCACAGCTTAAGGAAGAGAAAGGCCTGCGGTGAAGCAGGCCTTAACCTACTGTGGAGGTGATATAATGAGCGTATTGGTCGTCTTGCCAACATCAAATTTGTAATAGACCTTGTGGCCAAGCTGATACCTGTCCAAAAGGCCCTCCTTATAAAGCTTATTAAGCCTTGAGCATGCCGCATTCCTACCCCTGTAGTGCATAAATTCCTTGATCTCATCTGCGCAGGCCATGCCTCCCTTCGATTGCACGAAGTTCAATATTTTTGTATCAAGCGTAGAAAGCGGTATCTCCCTGTTGTCTGCAATGGCGTAGCCCTGCTTTTCCTCTTCAGCATAGACGTATTCTATTTCGTGTTCAAGCTTCTGGACCTGTACTGTTATGCCGGCAAGTATCTTGTTTGTCTTCTCTCTCTCCTCTCTCATATACCTAAAGAGTGCCATAACATCTCCTTCACTCCCGGGCTGCGGCACCTCCTTCTTTGCTGCCAAAGAATCGATCCTCTCTTTGATCGTAGCGACCTCCCTCTTTAGTTGCTCCCTTTCGCTTCCCATTTCGCCTACCCGCAGTCGGTATATATCATTCTTCCATGAACCTTATGTTCCCAGTTCATGAAAGAATCACGATTGAATCATATATTAAAGCAAAAGATATATAAACCTTGCTCTAAAAAAAAGTGTTAGGACCCTGAAAATCTTATGACGATGCTTCGACAAATGACATTTGCCTCCAGAACTACGAAAAACGTCTCTTCTATGCTGTGTGGCTGTCGCTAACTGCTGTTGCATCTTTCAGTAAACAGTGGTGTTTGTCGTCAGTCCATAAAGTGTTCCATAAAGTTTGCCAGAAGACAGGAGAACGCGTGTACTATCGTGCGTTTTATTCCCTTCATTCTGCTGGTTGGAAGATTGTAGACCATCTCAAGAACTGAGTTCCTCTGTTCCAAAGACCACCTCTTTCCATAATCCTCGTCTTTCGGCTTCTCCGAGTCATAATGCCCTCTCCCGTTAACTGCTATCACATCCTTCATACGTCTGTCACGTATCATATTCCTGATACTGGCAGAGTCGTATGCCGAATCGCCCAGGAACTTCGCATCACACTGGATGGCAAAATTCTCCTCTACATATGGGAACAATTCGTAGAACGGCTGTGAATCGTGCACATTGGCAGGCAGCACAATTCCAGTCAAAGGCAGTCCGGTTTCACAATCCTGAATGAGATGCAGTTTGTATCCGAAGACCCAGGCCTTCTCCCTCTTGTCCTTTCCGGTCATCTCATTCAATTGTTGCTCTCTTTTCTTCTGCGTCCTATGCCCAAGTCTCGCATCGGGGTCCTTCTCTGTATAAAATGCAGGCATGTCAGTGCTGTCTTCACCGATCAACCTCAGCACCTTTCCCCTGCATTCTTCCTTTGCAAGTTCGTTATACAAAGCAGTTATGGCACCATCCTCTGCGTATCTTCTCGTTTTCGAGAAGAGAGATGAATTCGGCCTCCTTTTGTATCCAAGGGCCTCTGCAATCCCGGTTTCCTGCAAGAAGTCTGCGAACTTTTCATCGTTATTGTACCCGCAGAGCTGCCTTATTGCGAGGGCAATAAAGTTCTTGCCGACCATCATCCCTCGTTTGTAGGGATGCCCATATATCCTTGCGATACATGCTGCACGACGCAGCAACGCAACACCTTTATTCTTTATCTCATATATTTTCATTTGCTCAACTAGGCGGCAGGTTGCTGTCTGTGACCAATGGGCAGCAGCTCCGCTAAAAGTGTAGACGTCTATTTTACAGAACTGGTCATTTGCAGAGGTCCTATCGCCCATAATGATAACGACGGAAAGAAATAGAGATTTTTCGGATTAGCGGACATGTGGCTTTAAATTTTCAGGGTCCTAAAAAGTGTGTGCCTTATAATTAGGAACGCCGGGACTGGGAATTCCATGCAGTGAGGATGTGCAAGCCTTCACATGCATTTTGAACCCAGAAGGCTCGAAGAGCCACCAGATCTCGAGTTTCGCCTATGCCTCTGGCGCGATACCTGGTTCTGCCATCCCGGCATGTCCGCTTTAAATATGCAGTACGTTAAGGTTTTTATTTCTTGCCGTAACTGTATAATTGATTTCATGGCAGGAAAGATTGGCAGAGAGCTTATAGGAAGGCTTTTTTCCGTAGTTATGTTTATAGTGCTTACCGTCGTCGGGCTTCTCTTTTCCATCTATCTGATATACCTCGCAAAGAGCCTGTATATGTATATACTAGCATTTTCCTTCACGATACTCGCAGCCATTTCAGGCTTTTTCAACATATTTACCTCCTATTCCTATTACAGGTCATATCTATACGATGCGTACCTTGAGAAGATTCAGAAAGGCATAAAGAAGCCCAAAAGATACCCTGCCGTTGCAGTGGTCATGCCTGTCTTCAACGAGGATTCCGGAGAGGTAAAGAAGAACATGCGTAGGCTCATGCAGCTTGACTATCCCAGAAACAAGCTCGAATACTACTTGCTTGACGACTCAACCGATGAGGGCATAATGTGCGCACTTGAAAAATTCTCTGCAGAATATGGCATACACTACATACGCCGCGATAAGAGGGAAGGCTTCAAGGCAGGCGCACTGAACAACATGCTTATACACTCAAATGAGGAATACATTGCAATATTCGATTACGATGAATACCTTACCAATACCAGATTTCTAAAGGACCTTATCCCCTACTTCGGCGACAAGAGGCTTGCATACATACAAACCGAGAAGAAATACCATAAAGACACCTTCTTCTCCGACACCGTTGATCTCTTCGATGCCTTCTTTTTCAAGTTCATACAGCCTTCCAGGGCCCTTAACAACACTGCGATATTCGCAGGCTCATGCGGCGTAATCAGGAGGTCACATCTGAAGGCTGTAGGGGGATTCCCAGAATACGTTATAGAAGATACCTTCTTCAGCTTCGAGTCTGACGTGCACGGCTACAAGAGTTTATACATACCTAAGGTGTATGCCCTGGGCAAACCAATCCGCACCTTCACTGAGCTTGTCAAGCAGCAATGGCGCTACAATTACGGCGATACCCAGTTCCTCTCTTATTTCTTCAGGCGCTCAAAGGCAGCGAAGAAGAGATCACTTTCGCCGCTTTCCAACATAGACTATATGACGCACGGCTTCGGCCTCAACTACATTTCCATTGTCCTTCTTCTTTTTACCGTACTCTCCATATTCATAGTCTTCTCACAGCTTAAGTTTAACCTGCTTTCGCTTTCGCTTTTCCTGAAAGGCAGCGATCCCACCTGGGACCTCGAGATGCTCGGAGCTACAGCATTCTCTCTTTCAATACTGGCACCTGTAATCCTTACAAAAATCTATTTCAAGTCTGTCAGGAAGGGCATTATGATCTTCCTCCTGAACTTTTCTCTTGCATTCATAAGGACCAGAGCTGCCATCGCTGCCATCTTCAAATTCAGCCACACGCGTATACTCTGGGAGCGCGAACGGCAGCGTCTCGAAGGATACAAGAAGCTCATCTATGCACTCAAGAATTCAGCCCTGGAGATGCTCTTTTCGATAATACTCCTCTCCCTGGCGGCTCTTGCAATGATGGTGGACAACACTGTTGGAGGACTCTGGCTTGCATGGTACGGCGTTCTCTATGTCTCAACGCTCTTCATGTTTTACAAGTACGGGTAATTGCATGCGTATACGCGGCACCCTTTTTATATTCCCGCCGTGGTCCATATGATATACATAAAAGAGTACAAGACAGAGCACGGCATAATAGTTGCAGCGTGCGATGAGGAACTTCTGGGCAACATCTACAGCGAAGGGGCCATTATCCTCGATCTTGAGAAGTACTCTGGCTTCTACAAAGGCGAGCTGCTTACGGAAAAGACAGCTTCTGAAAGAATAATTCCCGAAGAGCTGCACTCTGCAAACATAGTCGGAAAAAGATCCGTTGAGATGTGCATCACAAAAGGAGTAGCAAGTCAGGGCGACGTAATGCGCGTAAAAGGCGTGCCCTTCCTGCAGATTTACCGCGTTGAGCAATGAGGGCCAAGGCATCAGCTGCCTCCCTCTCCTTTCAGGCTGAGTATGGCAGAGGCAATATCACCGCCTGATTTCTCAAGCGCATTCCTTATTTTATCATTGTCATCTATGCCTGTCTGCTCCCTTACTAGCTCTATATCATCCTCGCCGATCTCAACACTAACCTTTTTCTCTTCTTCCTTTATGCTGCCTGTTATCTGAAAGGTCTTTACGCCCTGCATCTCTATCATCATCACGGCAGGCTGCTCTATTATTATGTCCTTCTCCCTGCCCTCTATGACTACACGCGCGGCATCTATCTCTGTGTTCTTCATGCCCATGCTGTCCATCATCTTCTTGAGTGCGCGCGGATCAAGGTTGGGTATCATTTCATCACATACCTACCTCTGCGGCAAAATCTAAATACTGCATACCTCATAAACTGGCAAGTCCCAAGTGCAATGTCAACTAAAATGCCTACAAGTGCAGATCTATAAAAATACAGAAAGATTAAAGTTTGTTGCCTTACATCAATGCTCTTAGGGCATGCATGGGATGCGACTATGGAGGGATTCTACAAGGAGAAGGTTGCAGGAGGAAAACTCATGTCTGTAAAGATAGTATACGATGAATTTATAGAAAGCGTCGAGATACGCGGCGACTTTTTCATATATCCTGAGGAATCGCTCCCAGCTATAGAAAAAAGCATATGCGGGCACAACGTGCGCGATGCAGAGTCAGCAATTGCAGCTGACATAGAAAGCCTTGCATCAAAAGAGGGCATAGAGTTTGTCGGAATAAGTCCTGAGGCCATAGCAAGGGCTGTCAAGAACGCCATTATGTCAAATATAAAGTGGAGGGTGCTTCCACTGGCATCATATCCTGCAGCCATGAACATGGGCATAGACTGCGCAATTATGGAAGCCGTAAGGGCCGGAGCCTCAGCGCCTACGATGAGGTTTTATACGTGGAAAAACGATTCTGTCTCAATAGGCAGGTTCCAATGTATGGAGGAAGAGGTTGATGTGAAAGAATGCAATGCTACCGGCGTGGACTGCGTAAGGCGCATGACAGGCGGCGGGGCAGTATACCATGACAGCAGCGGTGAAATCACATACAGCATAATAACCCCTGAGGCGTATTTTCCCAAAGGCATACGCGAAAGCTACATGGAGATCTGCGGTTATGTCATGCGGGGGCTTCTATTTCTCGGCATCGAACCAGAATTTGCACCTATAAACGATATACTTGCCAATGGTAGGAAGATATCAGGCAACGCCCAGACCAGAAGCCGAGGCGTCATACTGCAGCACGGCACCATACTTTACAATGTGGATCTTAAAAAGATGTTCAGCATACTAAAGGTTAGCAAAGAGAAGATCTCCGACAAGCGAATAGGGAGTGCAGAGGAGCGCGTCACATCCGTGCTTAAAGAAAGGCCAGGCACGAGCATGGAAGAACTCTACAACGCTGTGCTGCAAGGCTTTGTAGAGGGCAAAAGTGTAGAATACGGCAGATTTTCCAAAGAAGAGGAGGCGCGAGCCTCAGAGCTCGCAGAGAAGGTCTATAAGAGCAGTGATTGGAATTTCAGCAGATGATGGTGTTGCAATGTACCATGTATCAGAAAAGAGCCATCAGATCGTAAAGAACGGAGCCTACAAGGCGAGGGTGCTGCGAGGCGGCATGTACCAGCAATTCACCTTTACAGTAAAGAAATCGATGAGCGGAAATATAGAGTACACGGTGCTTTATACAAAGAGGATGGTCGACATCTCGGAACTCATGCGCATAGCAGAAGAGGCAGGCCTTCCTGTAGAATCCGAGAACGGAAAGGCCTTCCCGAAAGGCTCGGCAGCCCTAGATTTCCAGAATCTCTAGAGCAAATAATACGCCTATTAACATATGAAAGGATAGGTTCTTAAATGTTAAGTTCTTATATAAATGCGTGATATCATGCGTATAAAGGCAAAGCACGGTATATATGCGCTATCCTTAACAAGTGCGCTTCTTCTTGCTGCAGTATTTGCAGGGTTTGTTTCAGGAACCAATGTCGAAACGCACTTCAGAGATCTAAGGACCACAAGCAATGCGGATTCCCTTAACTGGGGCGGATACGCGGTCGCATCAAGCTTTTCAGCTCCAACGGCATCTGTAACTGAGGTGAATGCCTCATGGACTGTGCAGAGTGCTGCCAACAGCAAGCATGCAACATATTCATCACAATGGGTCGGAATCGGCGGCTACTTCGACAATGGGACATCTTATCCATTCAACGATCAAACACTGATACAGACAGGCACAGAGTCTGATTACTCCAGAGGCGCTCAATATTACGCATGGTACGAGCTTCTTCCTGGGTCGGAAACTGTGATAACCAGTATGAACGTAAAGCCTGGAGACCAAATAGTAGCAAACATCTCCCTAATCGCAACTGCATCAAACAGCCTTGGCGAATGGAAGATTGTGATAAATGATACCTCGCACCCGAACGACGCATACTCCACAGTGGTATACTATAATTCATCTGAGCTTTCAGGTGAGTACATAGAGGAAAGGCCTATGTTATGCAGCCTCTTCATGTGCCGGCTTACGAATCTTGCCAACTTCGGCAAGGCCTATTTCGGCACGGACTATACGCATCTGCCAGCAAGTGATTATGCTACCATAAACGGAGCGCATGCAGATATAGGCGCGCTGGACCACCAAAACCTCACAATGGTGACAACGACAGGCAGAGTGCTTGCATCTCCATCCGCGCTTACTACAGACGGTACAAGCTTCACAATGACATATGGAAGCTCAGGCGGTAGTAGTGGAGGTCATAAGAGCCATTCACCAAAGTCATTTTCAATACTGCCTGCTGTGAAGGTGCATTAGCCAAGGGTTCGGCCATGGC
The DNA here is from genome assembly GCA_021796295.1 of Microcaldota archaeon. Taxonomy (GTDB): domain Archaea; phylum Micrarchaeota; class Micrarchaeia; order Micrarchaeales; family CABMGC01; genus JAJYIA01. Next base: position 1,925 of record JAJYIA010000030.1, on the reverse strand, counting down.
GCCTTGCTCAATGACCCCTCCTTCCTGCAAGGCACGATCTGCACAGTCCTGTCTTGCTGTCGTAGTCGTTCTCGCAAGCGTACCTCCCACACATGCTGCACCTGTTCCTGCCTATCTTTCCGCATATATGACAAAGTGCTACCATATCAAGACCTCATAATCCCTCAGCGTCTATCACACTTCCCAGAAGCTCCCTGGCCCTCACCAGAGAGAGCGTCCTAAGCCCCTTCTCCTTTGCATAATGGCACTGGTATTTTATATACGAAGGCGTTATTCGTGTATTAGGATCAAGCTCCTTGCAGCGCTCTATGTAATTTACTATTATCTCTGCCGCCTCCTCTTCCTTTAGTCTTCTAACGTTTACAAGATACGGCGCAAGTATAAGGTTCACGGTCCTGTGCCTTACGTCAGGTATGGGTCTCGCAAGAAGTCGCTCGACCCACGCATATGAGCGCGCGTCTGATGTCGCCTGCTGCGCAGACACGTACTCATGCCTTATGCCCTTTGCATATTCTACAACGCTTTTAGGGAGTTCGTGCATCGGTATCGGGAGTCCACGCCTTATGCCCTGCCTTGCAATGCTTCCCACAAGCCTTGAGGCTGCCGCCCGCCCCATGTATATGTAGCCTTTCTCGAGCTCCTGCCTGCCCAATGCAAACTCTTCTGAATTTGGCGCCTGCATAAGGAATTTCTCGAACCTGACTGCAAAAATTCCCGAGGAATAGCTGATGCCTGAATTGAGCTCTTCTGAAACTTTCATAAAGTTTTCAATGCTGTCCTCTAAAAGCGCCTCTGACACGCGCAGGGATTCAGCTTCAGCGTAGAGTGCTATGGCATGCCTGTCGTTGAGCGCACTGACTATCATGCGCGCATAAACGTAGCTCATCAGGTAGGCAAGCTTGATGTCATGCATATCGGCATTTGCGAAGTGTATGACGCTGCCTTTGAGCGCAAGCCTTAGCCTGAGCATTCCCCCCTTAAGATACCTCTCGCTGAACTCCGGGTTAAGCTCAGATACAAGCATTTTCGCCTCTTTTGAAAATGGGTACCTGTAGGCGAAGTCGAGCACGCCTTCACGCCCAGCAGGGATTACGTCCATAGTAACTATATCGCATGATAAGCTTATATAGGCAAAAGGGGCTTTGTAAAGGCTATACGAAGCCATTCAAAAGCATCAGTATAAGGCCTATAAGTACGGGTATCTCATTCCCGAAGTCTTCAGTGCCAAGCTCAGCAAAGATGCCGTATATCTGGAAGGCTATCATAAGCAATATGAAGATGACTATCACAATCCTCTGCGCAGCAAGCGATCTTGATGATGTGTCCTTCCTTACGATCGCTATGTACAGCAGCATCAGAAACGAAAGCACGGCTATGCCTATCTCATCTATTGCGTGAGTAGGTGCATTCAGCTCTCCGCCAGTGTCAAGAAGCATTGCTATGAGCAGGAAGAGAGCTATGAAGACGAAGACACGCCTTCTTGCAAGACCTTTGACATCAAGTGCCATCCTCTGCGCCCTTTTATTTATTCAACAGCAAGTTATATAAACCTATACACTCATAGGCATAGAGGTACTGGCAGTCATGGTGTACCATGTGGAAATCCATATTAAACTAAGCGTTTCCATAGCCTTTATGCTATTCAGCATGATTGCAGGTTATGCGTTCGCATCCTCTCCGTATGCATGCGCAACACAAGGCTCTCAGGGCTCAACGTCAAACATCCTCTGCCAGTCTATTTTCATTTCAAACACCATACTAGTAGATAGTCCGTTAATTAAGTTTAAATATTAGTATGCTGATTATTATACAATGCCCAGACCACCTGTTACCATAGTGTTGTCCGATAAGGAGCGACAGTTGTTGTTGCAAAATACACGACCGAGTACGCAACATCGTTTTGTTCAACGTGCAAGGGTGATTTT
>JAJYIA010000029.1 GCA_021796295.1 Microcaldota archaeon | reverse complement strand
AGCATAAACTTTTCAGTTTTATCAGTAAGAATTGGAGAGCAACACCTCTTCGTGATCATGCCACTGTCATTAACTTGATCGTTTCAACTACTACCGAAACGGGTTTGAAGGTTTATGCGCGACTTGAAAAAAGAAAGTATGCAAAAGGAATTAAGGTAAGCGATGAGGAGTTAAACCAAATCAATATAAAGAGAGAAAATTTCCACGGAGAATGGAATTATACTATTTGTCCTCAGAAATCTTTTTAAATTGGAATAGTCATTCATTTATATTACCTTAGTGCAGGTGCCTAAACGTATAAAAAGGTTGGTATGGATAAACAATCTATGGAAACTAATGCTATTTATGAAGGAGATAACTTAGAGGTTATGAGTAAGTTTCCTGATAAGAGCATAGACTTAATTTATGCAGATCCACCTTTCTTTACAAATGCGAATTATGAAGTAATATGGCACGACAAGGCAGAAATTCGTAGCTTTAAAGATAGATGGGAGGGAGGGATAGAGCATTATATAACATGGATGGAACCACGAGTAAGAGAATGTTATAGGGTTCTGAAAGATACAGGTTCTATGTATCTGCACTGCGATTATCACGCTGACGCCCACCTGCGTATTTTAATGGATAAAATCTTCGGAGAAAACCGCTTTCTTAATGAGATAATTTGGAGTTATAAGGGAGGAGGAGCAGGTAAAGACCGCTTTGGAAGAAGGCATGACACAATATTTTATTATTCTAAAGGCAAAAAACATATTTTTAATGCAGATAATATCAGAGTTCCTTATTTAAGTGCCGAAGGTAGAGATACAAAATATGCGTGGGGTCATCATAAAGGTATTGACAAGGAATACAAGCCAAATCCTAAAGGGAAGATACCAGAAGACGTTTGGGAAATAGCACCTATAAATTCTATGTCTAAAGAGAGGTTGGGTTATCCAACACAGAAGCCAGAAGAACTATTAGACCGAATTGTAAATGTGAGTTCGGACAATACAAGCATAGTATTAGACCCATTTTGTGGCTGTGGAACAACATTAGTATCTGCACAGAAAGAAGGTAGAAAATGGATTGGTATTGATATATCTCCAACAGCGTGTAAGCTGATGCACAAGCGATTAAAGAAGGAGTTTAGCATAGATGCACAATTAATAAGGGGGGAAGTAGATTTGAAATACGTTAAGAAATTAGCACCTTTTGAGTTTCAGAATTGGATAGTTGTGGATAAGTTCTTAGGAACAATAAGTAAAACAAAATCAGGGGATATGGGAATTGATGGTTTAACACCGCAGATTACAGGAGGCTTTCCAATTCAAGTTAAACAAAGCGAAAGTATAGGTCGTAATCTAATAGACAATTTTGAAACTGCGATGCGTAGAGTAGGCAAAAACAAGGGTTATTTTGTTGCTTATTCTTTTGGTAGGGGTGCTTATGAAGGGGTTGCAGAAGCAAAAAACAACAGAGGTATAGCAATTATACTTAGGACAGTCCAAGACCTTTTAGATGGGAAGATTGAATAACACCCTAATGCGACAGTTCAGAAATCACCCGAATTTATTGACAATACCCCTTTAGCGAGGCTTTGAGACAGAATTAAACCACCAACACCTCTGGCCTTAAGAGGTGCGGCGGGATATAAGCCACCGCAACGCATATAAGGATTAGTGGATTAGATATACTGTCGCAAGGCTGAAAGTGCTGGCGACGAACCGGAAAAACCGGGGATAGGCATGGCTGTCCTAAATGCTGAAAAAATAACGCAAAGGCTAGGGTGGGACGCACCCGAAGTTACGCCTCTGGAGATACCGTAAGACCCCAGTTAGATGGGGCTGGCGTCGCTGAACGAGGAACTATACTTGGTGTTAAACATGGTTGCACCATTGGAAGCCCACGAATTTATTCGTGCGGAGGATGTCACACAAACATATTTCATATCGGTGCAGACGGCATATCCATAATTCCAGAATTCTGTGCCCTGCTCCTGAGCATGTTTCGGGGCATTTGCATGCATAACAAGGCGTTTACAGGAGACATAGAGTATCTCCAGATCATAGACGAAAACGGGGTTGCAGACCAGTCGCTCTTCCCTAAGGATATCAGCGACGCAACAATAGCAGAGATGTACAAAAAGATGCTCTTCTCCAGAATGCTCGATGCAAAAATACTCAGCCTGCAGAGGCAGGGCCGCGCAGTGACATACGCGCCGCTCATTGGGGAGGAGGCCACGCAGATCGGCAGCGCAATGGCGATGCGCAAGGACGACATCTTTGTGCCCTCGTTCAGGCAGCATGGCGTTTATTATGCAAGAGGCTACCCCCTTGACCTCCTTCTTCTTTACTGGAAGGGCTTTGAGGATGGAGCCAAGGCGCCTTCGGGTCTGGCCATGCTTCCTGTCATAGTTCCGGTTTCAACGCAGATGCCGCATGCGGCAGGCATAGCCTTTGCACAGAGGTATAAGAATAGGGATGTTGCGGTTGTTGCATATGTGGGAGACGGTGGCACGTCTGAAGGCGACTTCTATGAATCACTAAACTTTGCAGGGGTATGGAAGGCCCCGCTTGTCATAGTTATAGAGAACAACCAGTGGGCCATCTCGATGCCAAGAAGCAAGCAGAGCGCAGCGCAGACCCTTGCGCAAAAAGCCATAGCCGCAGGCATAGATGCAATACAGGTTGACGGTAATGACGTTGTTGCAGTATATGAAGCCACGAAAACTGCAATCGAGCATGCAAGGGAAGGCCCCACAGTCATAGAATGCGTGACATACAGGATGAGCATGCATACAACTGCCGACGACCCTACAAAATACAGAAGCGACGCTGAGCTTGAGATATGGAAGAAGAGGGATCCGCTAGCAAGGATAAATGCCTACCTTGCTGCAAAGGGACTCTGGAACGCTGATATGCAGAAGAAGGCCGTGGATGAATATACATCAGCAATAGACAGTGCTGTAGAGAAGGCAGAAACGTTCAGGCCAGATCCGAAAAGCATATTTGAGCATGTTTACAGCTATATGCCCGAAACTCTGAAGGAGGAGATGGACGAAGCCGTTTCTGCAAACTTCTGGGAGAGGTGAAATAATGCAAACAAATATGGTAGGCGCGCTTAACAATGCGCTTGAGCTGGTAATGAAGGAAAACGAGGACGTTGTGCTGCTTGGCGAGGATATAGGCAAAGATGGAGGCGTGTTTAGGGTAACAGAAGGCCTCATTGACAAATTCGGCGAAAAGAGGGTCGTTGATACTCCACTTGCCGAATCAGGCATAATAGGCACTGCTATAGGCATGGCACTCTCAGGCCTGCACCCAATTCCCGAGATACAGTTTGCCGGCTTTATGTTTCTGGGCTTCGGCCAGCTTGTGAACCATGCCTCAAGATACAGGAGCAGGACCCGCTCGGCATTTCCTGTGCCTATGGTCGTAAGGACGCCTGTAAGCGGGGGCATAAGGACGCTTGAGCACCATGCTGAAAGCCCCGAGGTTTATTATTCACACATTGGCGGCCTTATAGTTGTTGAGCCTTCAACGCCTTACGATGCAAAAGGCCTTCTTATAAAAGCTGTGCATATGCAGGATCCTGTAGTCTTCCTTGAGCCTACCAAACTTTACAGGCTCTTTAAGCAGGAGGTGCCCGACGAGGCATATGAGGTGCCTATAGGCAAGGCGAATAGGGTAAGGGAGGGAAGCGAGCTTAGCATTATAACCTATGGCACTATGGTACCTATAGTAAAGGATGTTGTGGAGAAGAACGGCTATGATGCAGATATTATAGACCTCAGGACCATAAATCCGCTGGATGAAGGTATGATAATAGAGAGCGCAAAGAAGACAGGAAGGGTTGCGATAGTGCATGAGGCATCGAAGAGCTTCGGCGCTGGTGCAGAGATAGCTGCAAGAATCGCAGAAAAGGCATTGTATGAGCTTGAGGCGCCGATAGAGCGCGTGGCCTCGTGCAGCTTCCCGTATCCCTTCCCGGGCTATGAGAACTTCTACATACCCAATGTTAAAAAGATAGCCGAGGCCCTTGAAAGGCTTAAAAATGCGTGATATAGTAAACTACCCGCGGCCAAAGCCTGTGGGCTTTCATCGAGATGAACAACATGGAACACAGTTCCACACAATCTGAACATCTGTCATCTGACGTTCTGTTAGAGCCAGTTTACAATGGCTCCGTCTTGGGAAAACTGACAAGAACAGTTGCCGCTCCGAAGACGATTTTGCATGGCCAGTTGCGATTTAGGATTTTACGTCGGCCAGACAACCTCATACCCTATATCCACACAGGATATTTCACCAAGAACATAATGCACTACGAAATATATAATAGGGAGTTTAGGTGATATAGTGAAGGAGCTCAGGTTTGTTGATGTAGGCGAGGGCATAACTGAAGGCCACATAAAGAAGTGGCTTGTGAAGGACGGCGACATGGTTAAGGAGGACCAGACCATACTGCAGATAGAGACTGACAAGGCCGTTGTGGATATGCCTGCACCGCTTACTGGCAAGATAAAGATAGCAGCGCAGGAGAACACTACAGTGAAGGTCGGCGACCTTCTTGCGTATATAGGCGAAGGCCCTTCTGAAGGCGCAGGAGCGCAGCAGGCTGGCAAGGCCGCTGCTGAACAGACTGCACCAAAGGCCCAGGAGGCGCATGCAGCAACTGAAGAGATTCTCGCGACTCCTGCAGTAAGGAAGCTTGCGCGCGACTTGGGTATGGATATAAAAGGGCTTCATGGCACAGGTCCTCACGGAAGGATACTTGAGAATGATGTAAGAACCGCATCAGGGCCTGCGCAGAAGAAGGCAGCGATACAGAAGTTCTCCGAACTCAAGGAGGAGCAGCATGGCGAGGAGATAACGCGGGTGCCGATGTCACAGACGCGCAAGGCCATAGCCAGGAACATGGAGCTTTCGTGGACTATACCCAGGGCCGTGCACATGGACAAGCTCAACGCCACAAAACTCTTCGGGATAGTGCAGAGAGAGAAGGCGAAGCTTGCAGAACTGGGCATAAAGCTCACATTCCTGCCCTTCATAATAAAGGCAACCGTAGATGCACTTAAGGAATTCCCGCACTTCAACGCGAGTTACGACCACGAGAAGCTTGAGATAATAGTCAAGAGATATTACAACATAGGCATTGCAGTAGAGGCCCCTGACGGGCTCAAGGTCGTAGTGATGAAGAATGCCGACAAGAAGGGAATAGCCGAGATTGCAGCCGAGCTGGGCCGGCTCGGCGAGAAGGCGAGGAACCTGACTATAACTCTGGACGAGATGAGCGATTCGACATTTACAATAACAAACATAGGCAGCCTTGGCGGCGGCTACCTCTCCGTGCCTATGATAAACTATCCTGAGGTTGCGATACTCGGCATACATTCGATAAGGGACGAGGCAGTAGTTGAGAACAATGAGATAAAGGCTGCAAAGGTGCTCCCGTTCTCGCTCGCCTTCGACCACAGGGTTGTTGATGGAGCCGAGGCCGTCGCTTTTGGGAATGCGCTTATAAAATACCTCGAGGACCCTGACCTTCTCGAGATAGTGGGATAAGTATGGTTATGGGTTCTCTGCCTGAAGATGCGGATCTTGCAGTGGTAGGCGGAGGCGTAGGCGGCTACATAGCTGCAATACACGCTGCGCAGCTGGGCATGTCGGTTGTGCTTATAGAGAAGGAGAAGCTCGGCGGCCACTGCCTGAATTATGCATGCATACCCTCGAAGACGCTCATACACATAGCAGACCTGTTCTACAACGCGCAGCATGCCGAGCGCTTCGGCATAAGCGCAAGCGCAACCATTGACGCAAAGAAGATGTTAGAGTGGAGGCTAGCATCATCGAAGAAGCTTGAGGACGGCGTGGGGTTCCTGTGCAAATCCTACGGCATAGAAACAGTCAAGGCCGAGGCCACATTCCTCTCTTCTAAAGAGCTGCAGCTGACAAACGGCACAAGCATAGAGTTCAAAAAGGCCATAATAGCCACAGGCTCAGAGCCCACACCTCTCAAAGGCTTCGAGTTAGGCGGCAGCGTCATAGACTATAAGGCCGCGCTGATGCTTGATGAAATACCTAAAAGCATGGCTATAATAGGAGCCGGCTATGTTTCCGTTGAGACAGCCACGCTCTATGCCAAGCTGGGCTCAGAGGTCCATGTGATAGCCAGGTCTGACATTCTTTCGCACTTTGATCCTGATGCAAGATCCATAGTCAAGAGGCGCATGGAGGAGCTCGGCGTTGTGATACACACTGGCTCGACTCCTAAATCGCATGATGAGAAGGGCATAACGCTTGAGGACGGCACGGCAATAAGCGCTGATAAGATAGTGGTTGCGATAGGGCTTAGCCCGTACACAAAGAACCTGGGACTGGAGAACACAAAGGTTGAGCTTGATGCACGCGGCTTTATAAAGGTCGGAAGTGACCTGCGCACAGGAGACGAGAATATCTTCGCTATAGGCGATGTGATAGGGGAGCCTATGCTGGCGCACAAGGCCATGCGGCAGGCCACGGTAGCGGCAGAGGGCGCTGCTGGAAGGAATGCAGCATTCGACAATGCAGTCATACCTGCGGTGGTATTTTCAGACCCCGAAATAGCGGTAGCCGGCAGCATAAGCGGCGAGGGCGTAAGCACTCTGAAGTTCCCGCTGACTGCACTCGGCAGGGCCATAGCCCTTGGCAGGACCGAGGGCTTCATCAAGCTTGCATACGATTCAGACAATGTGCTTAAGGGCGTCGAGATAGTATCAGATGACGCAAACGTGCTCATAAGCGAGGCTGCCCTTGCGATAGAGATGGGTGCCGCACTGGAGGACATTGCCGATACTATACACCCGCATCCCACATACGGCGAGCTCATGCAGGAGGCTGCCGAGGCTGCGCTCGGAAGGCCGATACACTACTTTTACGGAAAGGCCGCGGTGAAAAAATGAGGATAAAGATCATTGCAAAGAAGGAGTACGAAGGCCTCAAGGCCATACGGAAGAACTTCAGTGAAAGCGATGATGCAGACATATGCCTTGCTGTAGGCGGGGACGGCACATTCATACGCGCTGCCAGGGAATTCGACGGGCCCATACTGCCCATAAGGTGCAGCGAAAACGGGAGCGTGGGCTATTACTCAGACATAAGCCTTGATGACGTTGACACGATAGTGAAGAGCCTGAAGGGAAGGCAATACAGCATAGAGAAGCTTGCCGACAAAATAGAGCTCGCGTATGCCGGAAGGCGCTACCATGCAGTGAACGAGATTGTCATGAACAATGCCCTGGAGGAGGTCGGCTTCAGGATTTACGAGCTAGGGGGCGGAAGGCGCAGGCGGCTTTACCCGTATACAATGAGCGGCGACGGCCTTCTTGTGACAGGCCTTGTGGGCTCTACCGCATACAATAAGTCTGCAGGAGGACCCATAATACTCAGCACAGGGGTGCTCTGCATAACCTTCCTGAATGTTGACGGGCCGTACAGAAACCCCATAATAGTGGGCTCTGATAGCATCATTGAGGTAGAGGTCGTAAAGTACAGGGGCAGGCTCAGGTATGACGGCATTGAGCTCGGCACGCTTAGGGCCGGCAACACATTCAGGGTAAAGCTGTCAGACAAGGCGCTGAAAATCGTCAGGCTTAAGAACTGGGGCGAGACCTTCGGGGAGAAGCTCGAGCGCATAATAAGGAGCAGGATGCAGCCTTGACCTTAGGTTTCCTGCAAGGCGCAGCAGGTGGCAGCATGGACGCATACAAAAAAATCGACGGAAGCCTTGAGAAGCTCATGACAGAGATGGTAAAAGGCATACGGCAGATGATAGCCATAAAGGCAGTATCCCCGGAATCAGGCGGCGGGAAAATAGAGGCGTTCTGACTTCCTGCAGAGAACGCTAGAAGCATGGGATTTCGGTGTAAGGAGGCTTGCATATAAGGATAATACAGGCGCTGAAAGGCCGAATCTTGTTGCGAAGTTTGGCGAATGCGACAGGACGATCTGGATAGTTGCCCATATGGATACGGTTTCTGAAGGTGATCCTTCGCTATGGAGCGGCGATCCCTTTGTGCTGCGGGTCGAGGGCGGAAAGGCATACGGAAGAGGCACATGCGACAACGGCCAGGATCTTATAGCAGGGATGTATGCGCTGAAGGCTCTGAAAGAATCAGGGGAGGCGCTTAAATACAGCATAGGCCTCGCACTTGTGGCAGACGAGGAACTCGGCAGCGCATACGGCATCCAGAAGCTCCTTGATGAAAGCATATTCGGCGCTGGAGACATGTTTGTAGTGCCGGATTATGGAAACAGCCGCGGCGATGCCGTTGAGATCGCAGAGAAAGGCCTTCTCTGGCTGAAGATAAACGTATACGGCAGGCAGGTGCATGCGAGCACGCCAGAAAAGGGAAAGAACGCCTACAGGCATTCGGCAAGGCTGATAAACAGGCTTGACGAGGAACTGTACAGGAAGTACAACGGCGAGAACAGGCTCTTTGAGCCGAAGGTATCTACGATCGAAATGACAAAGCACGAGAAAAATGTGGACAGCGTGAACATAATACCCGTCAGTTACCATTAATATATCTTTTGGTTGTAATTGAACGGGAGATATGATGAAGAAACGAACAAAAAAAAGAATGGAGGATAACAGAATATATTTATTGATTTTAATTGTGGTCTTAATTTTAGGTGCGTTTTTAAGCCTTTATTTTTTCTATGGGCCTAGTTGGATTAACGGGTCTGACAATTATATCTATGCATCTGAAGCACACCAACTTGTAACAAAAGGTAATATTTATTTCGGCGGCCTAGAAGATAATGTAAAACTTTTACTATTTTTTGGAAATGCAATCTTTATCAAACTCCTTGGTTACAACCTTTTTTCGTTATCCCTCTTTGGTGTTTCTTGTTTCCTTGGTACAATAATCGTGATTTACCTCATAGGAAAAAACCTTTACAATCTAAAAGCTGGGCTTATTAGTGCGTTCTTCTACGCGATTTTCCCAATAGTAGTAATAAACAGTGCTAATGTGGGGGATGATGTACCAATGACTTTTTTTGTCTCTTTAGCTGTTCTATTTGCAGTTTTAGCTATTAAAAAGGATAAAACTAGCAAACCCTACTACATACTTGCAGGTTTTGTATCCGCAATAAGTTACATTATAGTTCCAGAAGGGGCAATAGGTGCAGTTTTTGTATTGTTTATATTTGGAATGGATATTGTTTGTAATTTAGTGCGAAAGAAAAAAATAAACAAATCTATAATTGGAATTGCATTAGGAATCGCCGGAATAGTTATTGCTGTGGCATTCATATGTTTATTAGGATTTATAGAAAACGGCCATCTGTTATCTATCTTCTCAACTGTAAACAGCAATCTAACTCCATGGCAAACTACACCGGGAGAATCGGCCTATCTTAATTGGCTTTTCCCGACATCAAATTTAATAAATAATATTGCTAAAAGCCCTTTCTTCTTTAACCAAATGGCCTTTGGTTATTTTGGCTTCGCATTTGTGATAAGTGCTTCTTATCTACTTATCTTAAGAGATAAAAGGATAATGATACCTCTTTTATGGTTTCTAATCACATTTTTATATCTTGGTTATGGTAGCCAAAGCATTACAAGATATATTCCAGTTTTGATTTTGTTAAGGTTCACAATAATATTTTGCCCTGCTATTGCCCTTATGATAGGTTTTGGATTTACAAGGATAATAGAAGCTGTAAAGAAAAGGCACAAAGTGATAAAGATAGCAACATATGTGATAGTAGCCGGTAGTATTCTTTTCTTTTTTATATGCTCGTTCCTCTCCATAAGATACATTAATTATTCGCAACGCAACAGCGTTAGCGCGTTGGTACAAACTGGGAATTATATAAACCATCTTGGCCTGAATGTTACTGTTTTTGGACCTGTCGATCTTCCATGGGTCACATACACAAATTATAAAGCCAGTCTGTTGCCTTTAAGTTACATAAGATTAGAAAGTAACTGCAATGTTACAAAGATATTCGTGTTGGAACCTGGGGATTATATGGTTGGTGAGTTGAATGGGAGTTATTCTTCGTGTGGATTTGTAATGGTTTTCAAACCTCATAAAATTGAGTGGTTGGCAAACTACACAGCTTTTAATAATGATGGTATGAATATTTCAGATATAGCAGTATACTTATACAGATAATTATAGAGATTGGAAAGTCAAGTTTAAACGTGCCTAACCTCGCCTCACAAAGAGGGGTGGCCGAACGGAGCTAGGGCGGAGTGAGGTCGGAGTGAATTTGTGAGGCTTCGTTTTGTTGCGGTGCCCTTCAAAAGTCGTCTTCTTGCGGCTTTTTCTGGCACGCTTAGGGGGCCTCGGGAAGCGAATTCGGTGACGTCAAGATTGATGTTGAGACCTATGTAAGGAATGATACCACGCCGCCAACAGGAGAAGATTCCGAGGTTGTCAGGCTCCTTCTCAAAGCAGTAGGGGATGTGACAGGCGTGAAGGCCCACGGCGTAGGCATAGGCGGAGGCACATGCGCGGGCTTTTTCAGAAAGAGGGGCTTTGCAGCTGCAGTCTGGAGCAGGCACGATGACACCGAGCACAGGCCGGATGAGTACGCAATTATAGAGAATATAGTATGCGATGCAAAGGTGTTTGCACACCTCTTTGTGTGGAGGGCGTAGCAGCGTCCTGCAAACAATCTGCGCTCTTTTTCTGCACAAAAAGCATAAGCTCAGCTGCTGAAGAGATTCTTTAATATTGTCTTCATTATAACATAGCCGTCCTCAAATGTCTTGAGCTTCGCCTCGCCCGAGTTTCTCTGCTTCTCATTGCTCGGTATTTCCATAACTCTGATATGCCTCTTTGCAGCCTTTATGCTTATCTCTGTCTCTATGCCGAAGCCTTCCTCGGTAAGCCCAAGCTTTCTTAATACTGACTTCCTGAAGCTCCTGTAGCCGTAGCACATGTCGCTGTAATTTGAACCGAATAGGGTATTTACCAAAAACACAAATAGCTTGTTGCCTATAATCCTCACGGGTGACATGTCTTCAGTGCTGCCTCCTGTTATGAACCTTGAGCCCATGCAGATATCGTAGCCTGCCTCTATGCCGTCTATAAGAAGCGTAAGCTCTTTGGGTTCATGCGAGAGATCGGCATCCATAGAAACAAGTATGCTGTTCTTCGCTGCAGAGAGCCCTTTCATGAGTGCAGAGCCCTTGCCCCTCCTGTCTAAAAGCACTCTTGCACCATGTTTCTTTGCTATGTCTATGGTCTTGTCTGAGGAATAGCCGTCAACGATTATTATATCATATCTTCTGCCGGATAGCTGACCTTTTATGCCTTTTATTACTGTGCCTATATTATTCGCCTCGTTGAGCGTAGGTATTATTACTGATACACTCGACTTCTTGGCCATTAAGAATCACTGATTAGAGATTCTTCGTGAATATGTGACATCCTCCCACCGCTAAAGCGTGTGGGCTTCCCCTGCACTTGCAGGGTATGTTCTCAGTTCCTCGACAACTGCCCCCTGTTGGAGTCTTACATTATCTCCCTGAGCGTGACTTCGGGCAAGTCCTGCCCTAGCTCTGTTGAGTATATTTATCGATGCGTTTACATCTCTGTCCAACCGCATGCCGCACCTGCCGCAGCTGT
>JAJYIA010000028.1 GCA_021796295.1 Microcaldota archaeon | reverse complement strand
GACGGAAGCAAGGGAAAATAGGGCTAATTGAACTCCAAACCGATGGCGATAACGTTCAGTACCAGATGGTACCGAATACTAGAATTCAGCACGAAATCGTCGACAAGTTTGGGTTATCGAGGTATCTGACCGTTCCTTCTACATTACCTAAAACGAGTTCAGAAACATAGGTATATCTATTCGAGATATGTGAAGTATTTTTGGCACCTTACTTGAATAACAGGAAAGGACTGGCCTATTTTCGCGACTGTCCTGTTGAGCGACCTTCCAGATGCCTTGGACAGGCCAAAATACGGCAAAACCTCTGGATCTATCATGTTAGGTATCTGGAGTACCGATACGCTATGTGTGAGCTTGTTATTCAGATGCACTTCACTCTCCCAACGAAATCCTTCGATCCCCTATGTTGGAGAAGAGTTCCATCAGACCGTATTCCTTTTCTACTTTATCAATCGATGCTATACCGCCCAGTGGCGTCGTAATGTTTTTCATGTTTATCAATGAAAACATTGCCACGGGCAATAGAAATAGTCCTACGTTAGGTCAGACGTGGCGAGGTTAGGATACTAAGACGAGGCTGAAGAGAAAAGCAAGAACATAGAAGCGCGATTTCCACTAGCCCGAGAGCTCTGCAATGAAACGCTCCTCATCAAACCTCGCGTCGAGATTCTTTGCTATGTAACGCATGTCTGCCAGGGCGCTCGCCAGGCAGGAGCTTGCCCCTGGGGAGGGGGTTATGTTGAATATGAGGCCCTCGCGCTGAAGCTTGCCCTCGCCCAGAACAAGCTTGCCCTTCTCCTCGTCTATTATCTGCGGCCTTATGCCTCCTGAGCGGGTATCCTGCCAAAGGTCCTTATATGTTATTTTAGGTATGATCTTCCTCGCTTCTTCCTCTGCAAAGCGCTCCCTTCCTACAAGCGGAAGGGAATAGAGCATATTGTGGCTTATGATGCGCTTTATATCTCGGTTCTCAAGTATTCGCTTAAGCACCCTTGCAGTGGCAATGTCCTTGTCAAGAGTCTTTATGTAATCCATTATGGTATCGGGGTGGCCCAGTTCGAGCTCGGCGCTCAGCGTTACAGTAGGGCCGTACCTTGTGACATTGCCATACCTGATATCTGGGTCTGCGTGTATTGCGGCAAATGGTATTCCACCCTTCTGTACGCGGTAGACCTTGCCGTTGAGCAGACGCTTGGAATAGTAGTAGCCGCCGCCTATGCTGAGTATCGAGAGATTGCGGTCGTACCCGAACATCTTCGCAAAATAAAGGCTGTAAGTTCCCGCATCGAAAGCTACGAATCTTGCATTCACAACCCCGTGCCGCGTCTTCACCTTGTAATACCTGTTGCCTCGCTCGGCGTATACCACTGGCGTATTCAGCCTGACAACCGGTTTTGAGGAGCGCCTGCTTGCAATGGCCCTGTTTACGAATGAATGCGTGAGCATGCCGAAGTCCACCATGTAGCCATAGGGAGAATAGAGTGCCGAAACCCTTTCTTTGGGGTTCCTGCCTTTCATCACATTGGGCTCTATTCTGGCTATCTCTTCGCCATTGACCATCCTAAGGCTTGGAAAGAGTGCGCGAAGTTTTGCAGAGAATTTCTTTTCTAGGGCCTCAGCCTCAAAGCCGCCGACTCCGAGCACCATCTTGTTGCACCTTCTGAACATACGCGAGGCCTTCTCTTTAGGTACGATGCGCTTAAGGTAGTTGAGCACATAGTGCGAGGACTCGCTAACCTGCCTGGCCTTCTCGTATGAATAGTTGGTTTCTATGTCGCCCATGTGAAGGGTCTGCGCGTTGGCGCGCGCATTCGAGTTAAGAACTGCAAGGCCATTGTATTTCTCAAGCAGCAGAATGTGTTTGAGGCTGCTGAACCTGCTTGCTGTGTAGAGCAGCGAAGCGCCTGATATCCCGCCACCGATTATCACAAGGTCATAAATCCTTTCCATTCCCACACGACCTGAAGAAGCGCAGCCTATAGCGCATGCGCATAACAGATATTCTTTTTGACTAAGGAATAGGATACCGAAAATTTAAAAATCCTCCTTTCATTCCGAGCTTTTTTCTTCTTAGGAATTGCATAGGTTCAGACTCCGGCGAACGCCGGCATTACAGGCAGTAGTTGCTGGTGCTTAGTATGCAGGATGCCGATATGCCTCTGCCTTGCGCAGGAGTATTTGGGCTTCCTCTATTCTTTTTCTTATTTTACTCTTCTCGACCATAGATCCGCGCTCAACTATGGGCTTTGAGCTTACCCTGTGCACAGCTGCATCTCTAATTATGCGTCTTTTCTCCTCCATGAGATCTCCACAATATAATTGGCTTAGTGCAAAGATTATTAAGCGTATTCTGTTACTGGATTCTGGGCTATGTTGTATCGAAGAATATGGTGCACTCTGCGAAGATGGTTATAATACCGTAGATAAAACCCAAAACGTGTAAGAGTTAAGGATTTAAGCCTTCAAATCTTATTATGAGCGTGGTGGGAATGGCAGGAAAAACAATGCCTGAATTGCATCTCGGCCTTGAAGGTATATACTTCGCCGAATCCAGCATATGCAAGGTTGACGGCACGAAGGGAAGGCTTTACTACAGAGGGTATTCTATAGGGGAGCTTGCAGGTTATTCTGATTTTGAAGAAGTTTCGTATCTCCTACTGCATGGGGAGCTGCCGACAAGGAGCCAATTGATTGCATTCAGGAGACGCATGCGTGCGGAACGCACTCTGCCTAACAAGATAATAGGCATCATAGAAGAAGAATCGGTGAGGAGCCATCCGATGCATGTGCTGCTGACGGCTGTGGCTGCGCTTGCTGCATATGACAAAGAAGCGGATGTGGCGTCGCCGAGGGCGAACATGGAAAAGAGTATCAGGCTTATCTCAAAGGCGGGCAGCATTGTTGCAGCTATAGGCAGGCTCAGGTCAGGAAAGCAGTATGTACGGCCCGATGCAAGGCTTGGGCATGCAGAGAACATGCTCTACATGATGAATGGCACCAGGCCTAGCAGCAATGCAGCAAGGCTTCTCGATCTTATGATGGTGCTTCACGCTGAGCACAGCTCAAACGCATCAACATTCTCAACAATAGTGACAGGTGCTACACTTTCTGACCTCTACTCCGCAGTCGCATCAGGCATAGCAACGCTCAAGGGCCCTCTCCACGGTGGGGCTGATGAAAGGGCCCTGCAGATGCTGCGTGATATAAAAAGGCCGGAGAATACAGAGAGATATATAGACGAGGCGCTGCAGAACAAGAGACGCGTCATGGGATTCGGCCACAGGGTCTACAAGACATACGATCCCAGAGCCAGGATCATAAGGAAGATACTGCTTGATCTTTCGTTAGAATCAGGGGAGGTGAAGAACCTGGCGCAGATAGCGCTCAGGGCAGAGAAGCTTATGATAGAGAGATTGGGAAGGTCGAAGGGCATATGGCCAAATGTTGATTTCTTCACAGGGCCCGTGTATGTCCACATAGGAATCATCCCTGCGCTCTTTACGCCGATGTTTGCTGCAAGCAGGATGCCGGGGTGGTGCGCGCACATGCTTGAATACTGGGAGCACAGCAGGCTCATACGCCCGCTTGAATATTACACAGGGCAGGCAGGCAGGAGGTATGTGCCGCTTGGGAGGCGGTAAGATGCACATAAAGAAGCAGGAATTTCAGGATGAAATGAGGCTTGACGGCAAAAAAGTGCTGTACTACTCTCTGCCGAAGCTCTGCAGGCGCTTCGCGAAGGTGCGCAGCTGGCCGTTCTCTATGCGCATACTGCTTGAGTCGCTCGCCAGGAATCTGAATGGTGTAGAGGTAAAGGAGGGCGATATAGGGCATCTGCTAGAGTGGAATGCCGATTCTGTGCCTGAATACGATATACCATTTATTGTCTCAAGGGTTCTGATGCAGGATCTGACTGGAGTGCCGGCTGTAGTTGACATTGCAGCAATGCGAGAGTATGTAAGGAGAAAGGGATTTGATGCCGGGCTGGTAACCCCGCAGATGCCGATAGACCTGATAATAGACCACTCTGTACAAGTAGACGAATATGCATGCACAGGCGCGTTGAAGGCCAACCAAAGGAAGGAGATATTGAGGAATGGAGAGCGCTACAGGCTTCTGAAGTGGGCAGGCACAACGTTCTCCAACTTCTCTGTTGTACCGCCCTCAGGGGGCATATGCCATCAGGTGAATCTCGAGCACATAGCGACATGCGTAAGTACAAAGACTGTGGACGGCAGCGTGTTGGCATTCCCTGATACGCTGGTCGGCACCGATTCTCACACCACAATGATAAATGGACTGGGGGTGGTCGGATATGGTGTTGGGGGCATTGAGGCCGAGGCTGCACTGCTGGGGCAGCCCGTGGCACTGGGCATCCCAAAAGTAGTAGGGGTAAGGCTTGATGGAAGGCTCGGGGAGGGCGTAACTGCCACAGATCTTGCGCTAACCTTGACAAGAACGCTGAGGGAAGTGGGCGTTGTGGGCGCCTTTGTTGAGTTCTTTGGGGAAGGTGTCAGCGGACTTTCACTGCCTGATCGTGCTACAGTATCAAACATGTGTCCGGAATATGGGGCAACAATATCAATATTTCCAGTAGACAGGGAAACCATAAACTACATGCGCAGCACAGGCAGAAGCGCCAAGCATCTCAGGCTTGTAGAGAGGTATTACAAAACGCAGGAAATGTTTGGCATGGACTATTCGAAAGTGCGGTTCAGTCGCACCTTGCACATAGACCTGAATGACATAGAGCCGTGCGTTTCGGGACCGAGCCAGCCGAAGCAGGAGATGCCTCTGGCAGGCATAAAGCACTCAGTCGCCGCGCTTTCGAACAGCAGAGATGCGAACCGGAGGGATGAGGGCCGCTGGGCATGGGAGAATGCGGGGATTTCTGGATATGATGAGCACGGAGGCGAAAATAAGCAGCATGGCGGCGGCCTGAGACGCGGCGATGTGGTGATATCTGCAATCACAAGCTGCACCAATACCAGCAATCCTTTTGTAATGATAGGCGCGGGACTCCTTGCAAAGAAGGCGGTGGGGATGGGCCTGAAGGTGCCAGAGCATGTGAAGACAAGCTTTGCACCTGGATCAAGGGTTGTTGTGGATTACCTGAAGCAGGCAGGCCTCATGAAATACCTTGAAAGGCTGGGCTACGGCCTTGTAGGATATGGGTGCACTACATGCATAGGGAACAGCGGCACTCTTCCGAGATGGGTCTCTGAAGAGATACATTCGAAGGGCATAGAGGTTGCAAGCGTGCTTTCAGGAAACAGGAACTACGAGGCAAGGATACACAATGACGTTGCAGCAAATTATCTCATGTCGCCCATGCTAGTCATAGCGTTCGGCATAGCCGGCACCGTGACGAGAGACCTTACAAAGGAGCCTCTTGGCACTGGAAAAAACGGCAAAGCAGTATACCTTAAAAACATATGGCCTACGAACAAGGAGATACGCGATACGATAGGCAGGGCGGTTAAATCAGAGATGTTCGCCGCAGAATACAAAAGGATCTTCGGAGTCAATACTTACTGGAATGCGCTCAAGGCTCCTAAGGCAAGCAGCTATGCTTGGGAAGAGAAAAGCACGTACATAAGGCTGCCGCCATTTTTCGACGGTTTCGATCAGGGCATAGCTGGAGACATTTGCAGCATTGAGAACGCGCGTGTGCTAGCTGTGTTTGGAGATTCGCTATCTACAGATCACATAAGCCCTGCGGGCTCCATACCTACGGGCAGCCCTGCTGCTAGGTATCTCATTGAGCATGATGTTGACCCTGGCAATTTCAACACCTACGGCTCGCGCAGGGGCAACCACGAGGTGATGATGCGCGGCACGTTCGCTAACGTAAAGATACGTAATCTTATGGTTGAAAGGCAGGGAGGCTACACCCTGCACATGCCTGACATGCGTGAGATGAGCATCTACGATGCTGCGATGACCTATAGGAAAGAAAAGAGGCCGCTTGTGGTTTTCGGAGGAGCGGAGTACGGCTCAGGAAGCTCCAGGGACTGGGCTGCGAAAGGGCCGATGCTACTTGGAGTAAGGGCTGTTGTAGCGAAGGGCTTCGAGAGGATACACAGGAGCAATCTTGTCGGCATGGGCATAATACCATTGCAGTTTGCACCTGGAGAAGGATTTGCAGAGCTAGGCATAGACCCTTCAAAGACAGTGTCCATAAGAATCGGCAATGACACAGCTCCAGGAGGCAGCGTAAGGATGGAATACAGGAGGAAGGGCAGCTCAACGGCCATGTATGTGATGCTTATAAGCAGGCTCGATACTGAGTTGGAGATGGATTACATACGCAGCGGCGGAGTGCTGAGGCACGTGCTGAAGGGGATAATCAAAAGGCAGCATGCAGACAAGCACTTATATGAGTGAGGCTATCTCATTGCCTACTTCCGAGCATTTTGAATTTCCGCCCAGGTCATAGGTAAGGGTCCTGCCCTGTCTCAGAAGCCGCTCTACTGCGTTACCTACGGCAGCGCCTGCGTTATTTAGACCCATCCACTCGAACATCATTTTGACAGACAGTATCATAGCTATGGGGTTCACCTTGTCCTTTCCTGCATATTTCGGGGCTGAGCCGTGCACAGGCTCGAACATCGCGTATTTATCGCCTATGTTTGCGCTTGGCGCAATGCCTAGGCCGCCTGCAATCATAGCCGCCTCATCCGATAGTATGTCCCCGAAGAGATTCTCGGCCAGTATGACATCGTAAAGCTCAGGCTGCTTTATCAGCCACTGGGCCATCGCATCCACATGTGCCCCGTCTACACGCACCCTTCTGAAGCTTTTTGAGGCATGCAGCACACGGCTGTTGAAAAGGCCGTCTGAAAGCTTGAGTATGTTCTGCTTGTGCACATATGTAAGATGCCTCCTGCGTCTCATCGCAAGCCTGAACGCAAACCTCGCTATCCTTGAGCTCGCCTTGGCCGTTATTATGCGGAGAGCCACTGCTGTTTCATTTCCTTCCATGAATTCTATGCCTGAATACATGCCCTCTGTATTCTCGCGCACTATCACAAGGTCTACGCCTTTTCTGAGGCTAGGTACATGCGGCATGTTCCTGACAGGCCGCACATCTGCATAGAGTGTGAACATCTTCCTTATCTTCACTGCGGCGCTGACTTCTGATCCAGGCTCTTCGGGGGTGGTCATAGGGCCCTTGAGCGCACAGTCTGAGTGCTTGAGGAGTTCGGTGGTCTTCGCAGGAAGGTTTGTGCCTTCCTTCCCTATGCAGTGAAATCCGGCTTCTCCTAACTTTAGATTCATGCTTATGCCGAACTTTGAATTCACTGCGTTTATCACAGGCAGCGCTGCATTTATCACGTCAGGGCCTATCCCGTCTCCCGGAAGCACCGCGACATTCCACACTTTTCCTCTGGGCACGCACATCAAGTAAGGTACTGCAGCATAATTTATTATTTCTTTGCGCCGCGCGGAGTAGTGGCTGGGCCAGACCCATGATGTCAAGTAAGGTATATATATCTGGTTGGTGTAAGTATATATGTATTAGTGCTTCGTGTTTTTTAATATCAAACCAGGGGCGATTTAGTGGTTATAAAAAAACATACTGCCGTAATTATGAGAGGCCATGGGCTTTCAGTAAAGGCCGGAGTTAGGATGAAAACTGTCAAGGCCAAGGCGTCGGCAATGGCAGGCCGTAGAACATCAGGGACAAGGCCTTTAGTTTCAAGGAGGGGCTCAGGCAGCCAGCAACGCACGAAAAAACGCGCCGAAGAGCACTTCCGCGAAGACAAATTGAAGAAGGAGGTACAGAGCCTGCTTGAAAATGGCGCGCTTTTTGAATATGTAGCTAAGAACGTCGGGAATCATGCGAACAATATACTCAAAGTACTCACAGCGTGCCCTGAAACCGATGATAAGATAGCCGAAGCGCTAAGCTTGAAGCTTAACGAGACGCGCCGGGTGCTCAACATGCTGAACGGCTACGGCATCGTCAGATACAATGTAAACAGGGATGTGAAGGGCTGGCTTACGTTCGAATGGTATATAGACAGTGCCTCCTTGCGCGACTTCGGCAAGTGCGTTTCAGGAGCCTTGGCAAGAAAGAACAACAGCCTGCCAGAAGGCTGTAATGATTTTTTCATGTGTGAAGTGTGTTTTAAAAAACACAAAATACTCCTTCCGTTTGATGTTGCTTTTGAAAGTAGTTTTAGATGTGGATGTGGGGGCGGACTCAAACAACTGGGCCGTGGAGAGGCTGAAATGCTGCTCGAAGCGAGGTAGGGTAGCTCGGAGTGCCCGCCGGGCTCATAACCCGGAGAACGGTGGTTCAAATCCATCCCTCGCTATTTTGCTATACCCCTAGTTTCCACTATTACAAACCAATATCTGTAAAAACACTAATAACCTTGTTTTAATATTAGTAACATATATATAAGACAAGAACAAACGATTAGTGGAAATATACCCTGGGTGTTTCTATGGGAAGTAATGATTTTGCAAAGGAGCTCTTCGACAGGTTTGCCGGAGAAAAGAAAACAGGGGAATTGCTGCCTATAGGCAGGGATTTTTACAAACAAGCAGAAAGCAAAAGCATAGTCACACCTGAAGATTCGGAAGAAGTAGCTAAGGCAAAGGAGAACATCTCAAAAACACTCATGCTGCTCAGATCGCGCAGAATGCAAAAAATACTTATATATTTGGCATACAACCGTAGGCCGCCTCCGCAGCTCGCAGAAGACGAAGAAACGATATACCTGCAGATAAAAAAGCTGCTTTCAGCCAGAAAGAAAGAACCAAAAACAGCACGTATAAAAATACTCCACAAGATACCCGAAATAATAAATCCGAAGGGCGGAAAGACCGGCCCCTATGAACAAAACGAGATAGTAGAATGCAGTGCAGAAGAGGCTGTATTTCTTGTCACAAACAAAATAGGCGAAGCGATGCAATAAGCACCGGGCCCGGTGCGCGGCGCAGCTATAAATATGTGCCTATTGTAATAATACTGTTATTAATACTTGGAGGACTGAATTCATGAAAATTGCCAAGGAGATCAACACCTATTGCCCTACATGCAACAAGCATACCCTGCACACGACCATGAACGTTTCGCGCGGAAGGCAGCGCGGCCTGAGCAAGGCCACGCGCAGGCACAACCGTGCCATAAAAGGCTACGTAGGCAGTGTAGAGCTTAAGATACATCCTAAAAAATTAGGAAAAAAGCAGAAGGTGCTTCTTGAGTGCAAGGTATGCAAGAAGAAGGCAGAGCGGGTTGTAGGGCTCAGGACAAGGAAAAAGATTGAAATAAACAGATGAATATATGTTGCTGCCCAAAGCGCTTCCTGAAGAGAGGGAGCTTGTACTGGTAAGGATAAGCAAGATAATGCCTCACGGCGCGTACTGTGAGCTCATAGAATACAATATGGACGCATATCTGCCCATATCCGAAATAGCATCGGGCTGGATAAAGAACATACACGAATTTATAAAAGAGGGCCAGAAATCTGTAGCTAAGGTCATATCAATAGACAGGGAAAGAAGGACGATAGACGTATCGCTCAAAAAAACGACCAGTAAGGAGCGCGAAGACAAGCTAAACAACTATAACCTTGAAAAGCGCGCAGAGAAGCTCTTCAACCAGGCTCTTACCACAAGCGGCAACGAAAAGAACAGGGATATGATAATCAGAGAGCTTTCAAAAAAAATAACAACATACGCAGAGCTCTTAGGCAAGTCCTACTCTGACAGGTCATTCACCAACTTCCTCAGTAATCCAAAATTCAGCGAGGCCCTCACAGATATAGCAGTCAAAAACACCAAGCCAAAGAGATACGAAGTTTCATATATGATGGAGCTTGCCGCAGCGACAGGCAGCGTAGGAATACCGCTTATAAGGCAGGTATGCTCCGAAATCGAGGGTGCCGGAGTAAAGATACTTTATCTAGGGGCTCCCAAATACCGCCTCACATCAGAGGACGCAAGCTACCCGAAGGCCGAGAGCAGGATAAAGGAAGCAGAAAAAATACTGGAAAGGAATTCAAAAAAGCTTAATTTTTCAATAAAAAACGAGAAGGGCTGACTGCATGCAAAACGCTACAAAAATATACTACAACAAGAAGGAGAAGCTGGACAATCCCATACTCATAGTGGGGCTTCCAGGCATAGGCAGCGTGGGTAGCCTGGTCTGCGAGCATATAAAGAACGAGGCCGGCGCAAAACGCATGGGCGTGCTCTACTCCTCGTATTTTCCGCATCAGGCAGTGATACAGAAGAACGGCGGCCTGCACCTTGTAAACAACAGGTTCTACCACTTCAAAAACAGGAAGGGAAGGAGCATACTTATACTGTTAGGCGACACGCAGGCAGACGCACCGACGGGCCAGTATGAGGTGAATTCAAAAATAGTCTCATTTGTCAGGTCTCTGGGATGCGGAAGGATCTACACGATAGGTGGCTACAGCGCAGGCAGCAATTACGTAAAAAATCCCAGAGTATTAGGCGTTGCCACAACAAAAAAGCTCAAGTCTGAGCTTGAGAAAAGCGGTGTGGTATTCGGCCAGGCATATGGCGCAATCTGGGGTTCTGCAGGCCTCATACCTGCATTTTCCAAGGGCCAGGGCATAGAGAGCGCATGCATAATGGGCGAGACCAACATGCTCGAGATAGATGCCAACGCAGCCAAGGCTGTACTCGAGATACTCAGAAAGATCCTCGATATAGAGATAAATCTGGATAACATAGAAAAGATCAAGACAGAGACTGAGAGAATAATAAGGGGCATGGAAGAAGCATCAAAAGAAGAGGGCGGAGACCAGCATCACAAGGAGAACTTCTCATATATCAGATAACTCCTCCAAAGACAAGGAAAAGCAGCATTCCAACAATTCCTCCGGCTACTGTGCAGCCGATGTTCGAGGTATACTTGTTTCCTAGGCCTTTCCACTCAAAATACCCAAGCAAAGAGTCCACTATATCTCCTGCAAATCCCGCGGCCAAACCAATAGCCGCCATCAGGGCAGAGCCACTGTAGAAAAACACGGCAGAGCCGATGATTGCTGCGCCAAAGATGCCGGCTGCGAAGCCAAGCGGCGAAACGGCTCCTGAAACGCCCCTGTCAACCCTTTCCATGGTAAGAAGCATGAAAGGCCGGCCCCCCAAAACACCAAGCTCGCTTGAAAACTTATCAGCCGCAACTGCAGCTATGCTCCCAACATACGCAAGAATCAGTGCAAGTAGCGGTATGAATGCATACCTCACATCTGCGCAGTAAAGCAGCGCAATGACTACAGGTACTAGGCCGTTTGCTGCAACATTCTTCCAGCCTCTGCTTTGCTCATAGGTCCTGATTTTTATCTTTATTTGCCTTCCGGCCTCAGTAGCCAGATACGCGATTATAAGGAAGGAGAGTAGGAGAAGCAGGAAGAAGGGGCCTGCAGAAGCGCCTCCCAGGGCCAGCACAGCAATGCCCATAACCAGCGCAAGCGCCACACCCTTCCCATCAAGTGTAAAAATAGTCCTCATAGCATCATTTTTATACGGAATGCCTGAAAGGCTCAAAAAGATACATGCACGAAAGGTTTATAAATCTAAAAGGCAATATACGTATTACGGTTTCTAAAAGGAAGGGTATAACTGGTCGCCTTGCCAGCGCGTAGTGATGCGCACTGGCCTCTTCCTTAATAAGCCCTCAGCATAAGCCATGCACATTGCTATAATAATGCAGCACAAGGCATAATAAGTCTTTTCTGCCGCTTCATGAGCATTGTACATTGTATAAACCTGCCAAAACTAGGAAAAAAGCTGTGCAGTTGGCCATCTATGAGAACTAGAGGGAACACGACTGCAACTACTGTATATCTAGATTCCTCATTCTTTTCCATATTGGTCGCCAATAAACCA